>JBEKWX010000126.1:0-9224 GCA_049512675.1 Terriglobales bacterium
CGTTGCGATTATCGGTGATGGTGAGCGTGTTTGATGCCATTTGTGAATCCTCCTAGATGCGTTGCCCTTGGGGTCAATCGCGGGAAGCTGAGCAGGGCGTAAAACCCAAGCCCTCCCGATTAGCAGGAACTGCAGATGTCTCAAGCGTGCCGTGGGCATTTTCCGCTGTTCTGGGAAGTGTCGCTGTGACCATTCTCACCCCAATCAGTGATTAAAGTCACGCGCTGCTCCCCTACCCGTCCCGACCGGCGTGTTTTAGGCGGGGACGCGAGGGTTTCGGTGGAACGTTGGCGCGAGCCTACACACCAAGGCCGGAGCCGAGCAGGCTGAAGAGCAAAATGGCAAGCACGATCAGGGTGAAGGCCACGTACATGCGATCGCGTTCGATGCCGAATCCCACGATGGAGAAGGCTACGCGGGCGATGGGGGTGGCGATGAGGAGCAGCAATCCCAGTTGGATTAAACCTCGGCCCCGCCCATGGACGGCGCTGTGGATGACTCCGGCAATGGTGCTGAATTCCGAGGGCTCGCCTCGAAAGATGCGGTAATCGGCGGACTCGTGCCCATGATGGGAAAGGTAGACACACGCTCCCAGGAAAACGACGGCCGCCGAGAGCAGGACCCCGGAGCGGAGCAGGTTGCCAAGAATGACTTCGATACGGTGATCGTCCCACATTTGCGGCTGGGGTTGCTGCGGCCGTGGAGCGGGCGCTTCGCCAGTGGGCATCAGATTTTCCCCCAGAATCCCTTGTAGAGCATTTGCAGGCCTAGAACCAGAATCACCACGCTGAAGACGAGGCGGAGCGACTTGGTTTCAGCTTTGACCAGGATGCGGCTACCGAGCAAGGAGCCGCCCAAGACCCCTAGCATGACAGGCATAGCGAGGCCGGGATCGACGTACCCGCGGCTGAGGTAAATACCGGCGCTGGCGGCGGCCGTTACACCGATCATGAAGTTGCTGGTGGTGGTGGAAACTTTGAAAGGAATCCGCATGGCCTGATCCATGGCAAGCACCTTGACGGCTCCGGAGCCGATGCCGAGCAATCCGGAGAGCGCGCCCGCGCCGAACATGAGGCTGAAGCCGGTGGGGACGTGCTGAACATTGTAACTGCGCGGCCCCTCCAGGTCGGGGAAACTGCCATTCATCCGCAGACGGGTCGCAAGCGGATCCGGTGGCAGGTTGCGCTGGTCCAACGGGCGCGGCTTGCGGGAAAGATACGCCGAGTAGATCAGGACAGCGCCGAAGATGATGGCCAGGGCGCTCGTCGGGATCCGAGTAGCCAGGAAGGCTCCCATCAACGCGCCGAAGGTGGTCGCGATTTCCAAAAACATGCCAATGCGAATGTTGGAGAATCCTTCTTTCACATACGCCGCCGCGGCGCCCGAAGACGTCGCGATCACCGAGACAAGCGAGGCCCCAATGGCGTAGCGGATATCCACGTGGAAGAGGATGGTGAGCAGGGGCACGAGCACCACGCCGCCACCGAGGCCGGTAAGCGATCCGAGAAGTCCCGCGACGAAGGAGACGATCGCGACGACGCTGGTGAATTCCAGGATGGTCATTGAATTTCTCTTAGCAGCCCGCGCTGCAAGCAAGATTCGCATCCGGACACGCCTCCTAAAGGTTCCGGAAAAACTCACGTTTCGTAAAAACTCACGCTTCGTATCAGGGTATCGCTTCAGCGATACCGCAAGTTCTCCCGAATCAGACGCCCCTTTAGGGGCTGGCCTTCGATATCTGACTTCTTCCGCAGCCTCCGTTTAGGCCTGCCGCAAGTGCATTGGCATCAACGCGCCCTCAGGCGCTTAACAGGTTCATAGGTTAACATTTCTTTTTTTTTGACTAGCATCGGAGCGCAATTGCTGGTGCAGGACGGAGTTTATATGAAGCGTTGCAGTTTGCGGAATTGATGTTGCGCGGGAAGCGGGGCGCGAAGTTTGTCGTCGTCGCGCCCAGCCCGCGCGAAAAGCGGCGGGCTTTACACCTTGCGATTGCAGCTCGAGATCGCGCGGACAAAGGTCTCCGCGCCACCCCCTACTGGTTTATCCACACGATGCGGGCTTTTTTCACTTCGGCGTGCTGCTTCCTGAATTCGCGCGCGAAGGCGCCAAGAGAAACGCCCTCTGCCTGCGGGAAATCCGAAGCCGGACGCTCTCCCTGCGCGGAACTGTAACTCGCAGAGGAGAGGACGCTCCGTTCCTGAGACATCGGCACATAATCTGCGTGTCCCGTATGACTCTGAAACTGGTAGCTCTGTGTTTGATTGTTGAGACTGTTCGCGCCGAGGTTATTCTGCGCAAATGCCGCGGCGGTGGAAAGCAGGCAGAGTACGAACAGTATTTTTTTCATCGCAGTATCTCCCGATTGCGGAGAAAGCGAGGGATCATCCGCGGTCGAGGCTGCGGATGTGGGCTCCTCCAAACAGGATAAGAGCAAGCCCGGTACCAAACTTTGCCGGTGTGAAATGGCCGCTTACGGGGCTCGGCGGCGGGTAGGGGCAATTGTTTGCACAATTGTGGAGAGCACATGGAATCGGCGGGGCACGACACGGCCACTGTAACATCCCTTTAGTAACCTCCCTCTTCATGACCCTTTAACAGTTCAATGTTTACAATATTTGTAGACAAATAAATTGTGGGGTGTCAGCAGTGGAAGGTCTAACCAGAACTCGCGAACGGCAGAAACTGATGCTGGAATTGCTGGAGAGAAAAATACGGCTGCGCGCGCGCCAGCTTTACGATGAGCGCGGACAGGCCGAAGGACGAGAACTGGAAGACTGGGTGAAAGCCGAGTCGGAAGTTCTGCAATCGAGTATCCTTGCGCCGCTGTGGGCCACGCGCCAGGAACTGGAGTTGGTGGAAGTATAGAGTGGAGAAAGTATAAATTCGAATAATTGAAACCGGCGCGCGTTGCCCATAAACTCGAACCATGGCCGGCGCCGAACCACAGCGTAACTCCAGCCGGACTGCTCTTAGTGTCGCCGCGTTTCGAGCAGTTCACCAACTTCTGGACGGCGAACCCAAGATTCTTGACGATCCGGTAGCTGCCCGCTTGCTTGACGCGGATGCGCTCCGGCAGATTCAATCGAATCCCGCATACACACACGCCCCCCTGGCTAGAGGATTGCGCTCCCACGTGGTTCTGCGAAGCCGCTATGCGGAAGAACGCATGGCCCAGGCAGTAGCACGGGGCGTGTGTCAGTGCGTGATCCTCGGTGCGGGGTTCGATACATTTGCATATCGCCAGCCCGGCTGGGCGCGCAGCTTGCGTATTTATGAAGTCGATCATCGAGCCACACAAGAGGACAAGCGCCAGAGATTACAGTCGGCGGGCATTCCCATTCCTGCGAATCTGGAATTCGTAGCCATTGATTTCGAATTGGTCTCGTTGCGCGAAGGGTTACAAACCAGCACTCTCAACTTCTCCGAGCCCGCTTTCTTTTCCTGCCTTGGCGTCTTGCTTTACCTGACTCGGGAAGCGGCGGGCGCAGTCTTCCAGACGGTCGCGGCTTTCCCCAAGAGCAGCGAGATTGTTTTTAGTTTTTCCCTGCCGGAATCCTCGCTCTCTGGCATTGATGCCGAACACCGCACAGCTTTGGCGAACCGGGCGGGCTCCCTGGGTGAACCATGGCAGACGTACTTCGAACCTCAGACGCTCTTGCGTGATCTTCGCGCGCTGGGGTTTTCCACAATCTCGTTCTTGAGCTCGGAGGAAGCGGAACAAAAGTATTTCCAAAGCCGCAGCGACGGACTACAGGCGCCTCGTCTAGGAGGCATTTGTTCCGCTGTCGTAGGCCATCGCGAACCCTGTTCGGAAGAACCGTGATAGGAAAAACTATGATCGGTAAGCGGATGCGGCCGCCGTTCGCAGCAGAAATAACGCAGATGACAGGCTCAGCACCGGACCGGCGATGCTGAAGAGCGCTCGGCCCCAGGCCGACCCGGCTGCCGGCGCTCCCCCAAAATACGCATCCAGCAGAAATGCCATGGCGCAAGTCGCGCCGACCGGAATGAGCCACGATTTTGGAAAGCGTTTCAGGTTCGGGATCGCGGTGGGCAATAGCCACACAAAGATGTACCAGAGATTTCGATCACGAAGCGAAACAGCGAAGTGGTAGCCGCCACCGCGATGAAGAGCGAAACCAAACTGCAGCGGACTCACATACCTTCCGGTAATCGACCATTGCAGGCCGACCATCGCGGCAAAACTTAGCACCCAACTGGTCAGGATCCAAGCTGCGTCCCGGAAATGTTTTCGATCGTCATTTCGGTCGCCCCAGGTTGAAACCCACCAGGCGAATGTAAACACGATGCTGAAGGGGATGAACGATTCTTTCGTCAGCGCTCCCAGCACGGCGATCACGGGCAAGGCCCACAGTTCAAATTCCGACAAACTCCAGAGCAGTGCCAGCAGGAAGAAGCCTTCGCCGGCGTCCACCAGCCCAACCAGGCGAAGATTCGGAACGGCAAAGTTGACCAGATAAAGCAAAGCTCCAACCAGTCCAGCGGCGGAACTGCCTAGCTCACTGTTCCCGAAAACACGGTTCCCTAGAACAACGATGAGAACGGCGGTTCCGGCCACGAAGAGAGAGTCGGCAACGAGAAGTCCGAACATCACCGGGTCCCACGTTCCGACCCGTCCGCGCGCGAGCCAGTAGAAAGGTCTGGCGAGCCACGGAACCAGCACGCGGAAGCGCCGGTACCGCATGTCTCCGGCGTCAACGATAGCCGTTCCGGTCACGATCGATGCGTAGGTTTTGACGTCGGAGAGCCCCGGCGTCTGGCGCGGATCGAATCGGTTGAGAACCGGGTAGCCCAGGCCGCAAGCGATCAGAAAGAAAATGCAAAACAGCAACGCCACTCTGGCGATCGCGACTTTCGCCCGGTTGTCATGCAGGCTCATCATTTATCGGCCGTCCGTCCCTCTACTTGCCAAAACAAATCCGGTCTTATCTCCCGGTGGCGAGCCTGGTGGCCAGGCGCTGCGGCAGGTTGGCGGCGATGATTTTTTCCTGGGCCATTCGGAGGTTGTAGGGCACGCGATAGAAACTCACGATCCAGGAGTCGGAATCGAACACGGCGAAAGCGGCGCGCCAGTCGCCATCGCGGGGCTGGCCAACGGAGCCGGGATTGATGAGATAGCGGCGATTTTTGCGGAGCGGCCAGTCGGAGGACTCAGGCTGGCCCACGGTGCGATAGCCGGGACGGTAGGCTTCGCTGACCGAGCCCGAGAGCACGAAGCCGCCCTGCAGGTGAGTGTGTCCGAAAAACGTGATGGGGGAGGCACTGGTGATGAGCGGTTCGATGGCGTCGCTGGCGCTGACCGTGTATTCATCTTCGTCGAGCGACGATCCGTGGACGAACTGGATGCCGGGGAGTTCGTCGATATGGATGGGACCCTGTGGTAGCGAGCGGAGCCATTCGAGATTTTCGGGCGTGAGCTGGTCGCGCGTCCAAATAGTAGCCAGTCCGGCGACGGGGTTGAAGTCGTCGAGCTTCATCAGGCCGCAGACGGCTCGGTCGTGATTGCCGCGGACGAAAACGTGTCCCAGAGATCGCGCTTTCGCAATGACTTCGTTGGGATTGCCCCCATAGCCGACGGTGTCTCCGAGATTGACGACAAGGTCGTAAGCGGGAGCGGCAGCCAGACAAGCGTCCAGCGCTTCGAGGTTACTGTGAATATCGCTTAGAAGAAGGATGCGCACGGCAAAGGGAGGATTATAGCTTTTCTGGGGAGAAAACGACGAGGCGGGGAAAGGCGTCGAGGAATCCGCAGTTTTCCCGCAGCCTGCCAGATGAGCATCAGTGGATGATCGCGACGTCCGGAGTCACAGTCTTGCCGTCCAGAAAGAAGCTGACCGCGCCCTCCTCGTCGGTGCTGTAGGTTTTCACGCCAGCGTGTTGTAGTCGCTCCAGCACCTCGCGCCGGGGATGTCCGTAAACATTCCGCGCGCCGACTGAAATGACCGCATAGCGCGGATGAACCGTCGAGAGCAGATCGGCAGAAGTTCCGCTCGCGCTCCCATGATGCGCCACCTTCAGCAGCATCGCCTCCGGATGCTCTCCCACCACGCGCCGTTCCGCCGGACGTTCCGCGTCCCCCTCAAGCAACGCCGAGGTCCCGCCGAAAGTGGCCGTGAACACCAGGCAATCGTCGTTCGGTCGCATCAACCCGGTGATTTGATCGCGTCCCGGAGCAAGCACGTGGAAATGCGCTCCGCCATAATCGAATTCATCGCCTTCCTTCTTGACCGAGACTTTCATCCCCGCTCCCTCGGCCTGCGCGACGATCGGCAACAATTGGCCCACCGGCTTGTCGATACTCAGCCAGAGTTCTCGCGGGTGGAAGTTTGCAATCACGGCGGGCATCCCGCCGAGGTGGTCGGCGTGAGGATGCGTGATCACGACCACGTCGAGACGATCGATGCCTCGATTCCAAAGATAAGAAGAGACCACCTGTTCGCCGAGATCAAAGTCCGAATGCATCCACTGCGGCAGGCCTCCGGCATCGATGAGCAGGGCGCGGCCCTCGGGCGTGATCAGCAGAATGGAATCGCCTTGTCCGACGTCGATGGTAGTCATCTCCATCACGCCGGCGCGAAGATGAGGGCGAGAGGGGACAAACCCAATCCAGCCCGCAACGCCGAACAGCAACCCCACAGAAGCGAAAGCAGCCAGGCGCGTGCGACGGAGCCGTGCCGCCAGCATGGCGAGCGCCAGCGCGGCGATCGAGGCCACGATCATCGCGACCGAAGGCATAGCCACGCGCAGGTCGGCGATTGATGTTCCGCCGATCTTCATTCCAACGATCTTCATTACGACGCCGTTCATTTCCACGCCCTGCGCGCCGCCCAGCCAGTGCACCGTCCCAGCGATTCCCTCAAGCGCGAGCCCGGAAATCCAAACTGCGGGCTTGGCCAGCGCGGTCGAGATGTATCCCAAGCCAACGGCGGCGGCAGCGGCGGGCATCAGCACCTGGGTAAGCGGAATCACCGCCAGGTTGGCCGGCATCCCCATGGTGGTCGCGCGATGAAAGTGATACGCCATGAGCAGCGCCAGTCCCGCCTGCATCAGCGCCGAGATGAAAATCAATCCGCCCGCTCCGATCGTGACGCGCATAAAGATCGCGGGCAGCGCCAGGCCGAGCCGGTCGCCGATGAATCGCTTCAACCGCGATCCGATCAGCCGCAGATCGAGACGGAACTGCGCGACTTCGCGCGCAACGTGCAAATCGTAGCTGGCGGCTCGCAACAGGCGACAACCGCGCGCGTAGGGCAAAGTTGTCCGTTCCAGAATCGGCGAGCCGATGCCCGCGATAATAAAGACCGCAAGAAACGTCAGTTGAAAGCTGGCGCCAAACAGGGCATGTGGATCGACGATCAGAACCCCCAGCGCCGCCGCGCCAATCGCGTTCATCATATTGCGTTCGCGATACAGCAGGCGCGCGCCTAAATAAGTCGCCAGCATCAGCGCAGCGCGCCACACCGGTGGACCGACCCCCACCACGAAGGCATACGCGAACGAGACCCCAACGGTGACGATGGCCGCCACCGCAGGATCAACACGAAACTGGCGCAGCGCCCAAAAAATGGCGAACGCCAGTATGCTCAGGTTCATTCCGGAAACAACCAGCACGTGATACGTGCCCGAGCGCTGGTACTCGGTGCGGGTCGCGTTGCGCAGAAAAGATTCTTCCCCAAGAACCATGGCATCCATAAGCGAGGCCTGCGGCGCGGGCCACAGCTGGTGAATTTTGGCAATGATGCTGGCGTGAACTCGCGACCGCCAAAGTTCAATCCGGCTGCCCGAAAACCCGGGAAGGCGCTCAATGTCCGTTGCCTCCGCCGACCCCAGCACGCTAATGCCGTTGTCGCGCAGATAGCCCTCATAATCGAAGGCTCCAGGATTGCGGTAATTGCGCGCCGGATGGAACTTCGCCAGAATGCGCAACCGCGTACCATAAGTAAGTGGAATCGGGTCATCGGGTGATCGGATCATCGGGTCATTTAAGATCGTCCGATCACCCGATGGCCCGATCCTCTATCTTCTCGTAAATCGTCAGCCGCACCCCAGCCCGCACCGGCCAGCTTCTGCCCTGACTCGCGATCTCTTCCGTCTCCACGTCAATGGATTCACGAACCGACCGCGGCCCCGCGTCACGTGCATATCCCTCCCGCATCACGCGCGCCGTGAGCGTGACGGCGCTGCCATCCGCCAGCGCAAGAATCCGAGCGTCATCCCGCTGAAGTTCGTGCGGCGGCTGACCGCGAATCTGAATCAGAAAAGCGCCCAGAAGCACCCACGCGCCCAAGGAGAGCACCTTGGCCAGCCAGGCTCGCTTCGCAAGAAACCACCACGCCGCTAAAACGAAAGCCGCGACCGCGATCATCCACCACGACGGCGGCCGCCAGGCGCGTACGCCCGTCCACAGACCAAGCGAAAATGCCAACGCCGCCCAGAACAACGGCTGCCGTGGCGGCTTCTGATCGCGTGTCATTCTCTAGCTCGATGTGGCCGCTTACCCCGGCACAGAAAATTTCGAAGCCGCCTTCTAAAGAAGTCGCCCTCTAAAAAAGTCCCGATTAAGTCCCCGGCGTCCCCCGTGCACCCCTGTGTACCCTGTGGTTAATGCCTCTTGCCGACACTTAATCAGAGTTTCCCTAAAGAAGTCGTCCTCTAAGGAAGGAAGGGCACGACCGTTTGACTTCCCGCAGTCGCTTCTCTTCGGAGGGAGGACGAGCGGGGCTCTGGCGCGTACCTTCTTTGGGCCAGAGCCTTCTCCAACCACCCGCCTTCCAGGAGTAACTTGGGCGAGACGTGAAAGCGGTCAGCGCGCCAGCAGCATCACAGATTCGACGTGAAACGTCTCAGGAAACAGATCGAATAGGTGTGCTTCCTCGATGTGGTAGCCGGCCGCCAGGAGGGGAACGAGGTCCCTCGCCAGCGTCGCCGGATCGCACGAAACATATCGCACGCGAGGCGCTCCAAGGTCCACCAAAGATCGAATGACCGCCTTGCCGACGCCGGTGCGGGGAGGGTCCAGTACGACCAAGTCAGTTCTTTTTCGCACCGGCCGGCTTCTCTGGCAGTCGCCCCTAAGGAAATCCTCGGTTCGCGCGCCGACCGCTTTCACGTTCGCAGGCACATTCTCCACAAAGTCGGCATGCGATGTCTGTGATGCCTCTACACCAAAAATGTGATGAAAACTCGGAGCCAAAGCCGCC
>JBEKWX010000127.1:0-9189 GCA_049512675.1 Terriglobales bacterium
AGGGCTCTGTTCTTCCGCAAGGAATTTCAGGCCTTCCGAACTGCGGCGGAACTGGCCATCGAACTAAACCCGATGAGCGCCACCACTCTTTGTGCCATGGGCACCTTGATAGCATACGTGGGCGACTGGGAGCACGGCTGCGCCTTGGTGGAGCGGGCCATGCAACTCCTTCCGCGCCATCCCGGATGGTACTTGTTTCCTCTCTTCCACAAGGCGTACCGCCATGGCGACTACCGCGCCGCGGTGAGCGTCGGACTCAAATTCAATATTCCGGATTTTTTCGCTACGCATTTGTTCCTGGCGGCTGCCTACGCGCAGCTTGGGGAACGCGATGCGGCGGGCAAAGAGCTGCGGGATCTGCTAAGGGTGAGGCCGGGCATAGCCGTGTGGGTGCGCGAAGGTCTCCGGAGGTACCATGATCGGGAACTCGTCGAGCATTATATCGATGGCCTCCGCAAAGCGGGACTGGAGATTACCAGCGAGCCATCATCGGCGCCCACCAAGCCCGTAGCCCCGACAGAATAGTAAGACGCTTTAACCTTGAAAGCACCCGCTGATCATCCTACTCTACGAGCGACGGACATACCGACCGGCGTGCCCCGCGAGCTTTTCCCACTGAGCTTGAATTTTGCACCGCCAAGGAATACCTTGTCACCGTCTTTGCAAATGAAACGGAGTAAGGCGCCATGAAAACTCGACTGCTGCTAGCCGCTTGCTTGACGGCGCTCATATGCGTTCCGCTCTTGAGCGTGTTTGCCGGTTCTCCTGCACCGGCCAAAGGTGAGCCCATCCTGATCGGGACCATTCAACCTATGACTGGACCCTATGCCGCCTTCGGGGTCAAGTTTTACCAGGCCTATAATCTGGCCGCCGACGAGATCAATTCTGCCGGAGGTATCAACGGACGGCCCATACAGATTGTCTTCGAAGATAGCCAGGACAAACTGGATCTAGCCCAAACCGCAGCTCGCAAATTAGTCGAGAACCCTAAGATCGTTGCCCTGATGGGAGGACGATTGAGCGGAGCCGGTATGGCGATCGCGACGATCGCGGAGCGTGAGCACATTGCCTACCTGGTGGACCATCCCAGCGCCGACATCATTACCAAAAGCGGCTTCCAGTGGACCTTTCGGCTCAATCCTGCCAGTTCCTTCAACTCCGTGCCGCTACAGAGATTCATGAAGGAATATGCAAAGGATATCAAGACTGCGGCCCTCCTCTACGAGAACTCCGTTTACGGCAAGGGAGTCACCGAGCCCTTCAAGGCATGGCTGACGCAGAACGGCTATCAGGTGGTGGTCAGTGAACTCTACCCGCCGCTCGCTCTTGATTATCGCGACCTGCTCAACAAAGTGAAAGCACAGAACCCGGACTTGCTCTTTCTGGCTTCAAACATTCCCGACTCGGCGCTGATCATTCGCCAATCGCACGAGCTGGGGCTGACTCCGAAATTGATCAGCGGCGCCGGGGCGGGCTTCAGCATTAACGAGTTCATCGAGCAGGCAGGAGACTCGGCTAATACCGTGTGCTCGACCGGCCCCTGGTCGGGCGATCCCAAGGATCCCAAGGTGCAGGCCTTTACAGAAAAGTTCTACACGCGATTCGGACACTATCCCAAAGAGCATGAAGTTGAAGGCTACTCTGCGGTCTACGTCATGGCAGATGCGCTGCGGCGGGCCAAGTCTTTTTCCCGCGCCGATATTCACGACGCCCTCGCTGCCACCGACCTGCAGACCCCCTTTGGTCCGGTGAAGTTCGAGAACTTCGAGGGTTACACGAATCAAAATAATGGACTCAAGAATGGGCAGGTAGTGCTGTCACAATGGCAGAATCGGAGGCTCTACAATGTCTGGCCGACTGACGTCGCCGAAGCCAAGCCCGAGTACCCCGGAACCTACAAGTAAGAGCGAATGAAATTCATCCCTTACATTCAGGCGATGGTGAACGGACTGCTGGTGGGCAGTCTATATTCCGTAATTGCGATGGGGCTGACCGTCATCTTTGGCGTCATGCGCGTTATCAACATGGCGCATGGCGAACTGATCATGTTGGGGATGTACGTGGCGTTCTGGATGTCCACGCTCTTCCGAATGGGGCAGATTGCCTCATTGCTGATTTCTCTGCCGCTTTTTCTCGTTCTTGGTGCCGCTATTTATGGCGGTGTGGTCAACCGCGTAGAGCGCCGCGCTGGAGAGATGGGAACCCTGCTGGTCACAGCGGGTCTTTCGTATCTTTTGGCCAATGCCGCTCAATTGCTCTGGAAGGCCAACTTCCGGTCCTTGCCCTCAGCCTTGACTGCCCACTCTCTGTTTCTGGGAGGAATCTCCCTCAATTACTCGCTGCTATGGGCATTCCTCGCGGCGGTCATGTTGACGGCGGTGACTTACCTTTTCCTAATTTACACCGATGCCGGTCGTGCCATCCGGGCCACAGCCCAGGACCGGGAAGCAGCCGCGCTCATGGGAGTACAAATCCATCGCATCAACATGCTGGCTTTCGCACTGGGCACTGCGCTGGCTGGCATGGCGGGAGTGCTGCTCACACCCGTTTTTTATGTCTATCCCTACGTGGGGCGGGTTTTTTTGGTCAAGGCTTTCGTGGTGGTTGTGCTCGGCGGCATGGGATCCATCCTGGGAGCTTGGTTGGGAGGATTGTTGTTCGGCGTGGTGGAGTCGGGCGCTTCCCTGTTCATCCCATCCGGATACCGGGATGCCGTGGGGTTGGTAGTTTTCCTGCTGGTTCTGCTTTTCAAGCCCAGCGGTCTCTTCGGCCGCTCCCGGGTGTAGGAGTCGACGGATGCGCAAACCTGCGCTGGTGCTGCTGGCGGGCGTTATCCTCGTGATGTTTCCTCTGCTGGTGCGCAATCGCTTTTTCCTGCACCTCTCCATCATGGTCCTGCTCTATGCCTTGCTGGGCATGAGTTGGAACTTGCTGGGCGGCTACACCGGCCAGATATCTTTCGGTCACGCCGCATTCTTCGGCACCGGCGCGTACACCTCCACCATTTTGTTGCTGCGCTTTGGAATCTCGCCATGGCTAGGCATGCTGGTGGGAGCGGTTCTGGCTATGCTGCTCTCTCTTCCTTTGGGTTGGCTCACCTTCCGCCTGCGTGGCCCGTATTTTGCCCTAGCCACTCTGGCCTTCGCGGAAATCGTTCGCGTGATCGTCTACAACTGGGACACGCTCACCGGCGGCGGTGATGGCCTGAACATCTTGGCTAACCTCGGCGGCGTGGTCCGCTTCTACTACATCATCCTTGCGTTGACCCTGGCTGGCTGGCTAGTCATGCGCGCTTGCGTGTACTCGCGCTGGGGCTATTTCTTGAACGCCATTCGGGAAGATGAGGACGCCGCCGAAGCTCTCGGCGTCCCCGCCGTTCGCATGAAAGTGATCGTGCTGGCCATCAGCGCTTTTTTCGTCGCGCTCGGCGGGAGCTTCTTCGCCGCCTACCAGCTTTACATCAATCCCGACCTGGTCTACGAGTCGCAGCTATCCATCCAGATGATCGTGGTGACGATCGTGGGAGGCATTGGCACGCTGGAAGGACCGGTGGTGGGCGCCCTGATCATCGTCCCGCTGTCGGAGTATTTCCGCAGTCTTTCGCCGGTGGCAAATCCGTTGATTTATGGCCTGTTCATCGTCATCTTCATGCTGTTCCTGCCGGAGGGGATCGTAAGCGGAGTTCGACATTTGCTGGCTCGCCGGGTGGCGACGGCAGTTGCAGAGAGCACAAGCACGTAAGCGCTAGCGTCTGAGCATCATCCGAAATTTCGAGATAGAGTTGTTAGGGGTTTAAGAACGGCAGAGATTGGGGCAGGTACTCGCGTGTCGCTTTTGCAAGTAACTGGATTGACTCGGCGCTTCGGCGGGCTGGTGGCTGTGAATCAGCTGGATTTCGTGGTTGAAAGCGGCGAGATTGTGGGGCTTATCGGTCCTAACGGCGCGGGAAAGACCACCGCCTTCAGCCTCCTGACCGGATTCCTACGACCAGACAACGGCCACATCGTGTTCGACGGTGCGCCGCTCGCCGGCCTGTCGCCGCACCGGATATGCTTGCGGGGCATGGTGCGCACCTTCCAAAACCTGAAACCGTTTCCGCATCTGACCATCAGAGAAAACGTGACGGTGGGAGCCTTGGCGCGCACCGCCGACCGCAAGCTGTCGGCACACTACGTAGCCGAGGCGCTGGAGTTGATGGGGCTTACCGCCATGGCCGACCGCATGCCCAACGAACTGCCCATTGGGCACTTAAAGATGCTGGAAATGGCCAAGGCCCTAGCCACCCAGCCTCGCCTGCTGCTTCTCGACGAACCTTATGCCGGCCTGACTCCTTCCGAGGGTGTGCACCTCGGCGATTTGCTGCAACAGATTCGGAAGAAGGGAGTGACCATCTGTCTGATCGAGCACGTGATGCGCTTCGTCATGGCGGTCTGCGATCGTATTGTGGTCCTGCACCACGGCGAAAAGATCGCCGAGGGTCAGCCCACCGCGGTCGCCCGTGATCCCGTGGTCATCAAGGCCTATCTGGGGAGAGCTTATGCTGGAAGTTAAGAGCATGGTCGTCCATTACGGCAGGATCCAGGCCTTGTGGGATGTCACGTTCAACATCTCTCAAGGAGAGATTGTGGTATTGCTGGGCTCCAATGGCGCCGGAAAAACTACCACTCTCAAGGCACTTTCCGGTCTGTTGCCTGTCAGCCGTGGCCAGATCCTGTTTCGCGGACGTGAGATCCATCTTCTTCCTCCGGCTGAGCGCGTGGGCTTGGGACTAGTGCAGGTGCCCGAGGGGCGCCGCATATTCGCCATGATGACCGTGGAGGAAAACCTTCTGATGGGCGGTTTCCATCCTGCCCACCGAAGCGGTCGTCGCGCCGCCATCGAGCGTGCCTGGGAGATGTTTCCTATTCTTCACGAAAGGCGGAAGCAACTGGGCGGTACTCTGTCGGGCGGCGAGCAACAGATGCTGGCCCTCGCCCGCGCGCTGACGGGCAATCCTCAATTGCTTCTGCTCGATGAGCCATCGCTGGGCTTGGCGCCCTCTGTGGTGGCGGATATCTTCTCTTCCATCCAGCATATCAACACAGCCGGCACCACCGTGCTGATAGTAGAGCAGAACATCCAAGAAGCCTTTCAGATCGCCCACCGCGGCTACGTACTGGAAAACGGCCACGTGGTGCTGGAAGACACGGCGAAGCGCCTCCTTGCTAATCCCGAGGTGCAGCGCGCCTATCTAGGAATCTAAGCAGGAGATGCCGAAGCACATCGGAATGCTCACCCCCGTGCAGCACGCGCTGGGAGGCGTGGTTTGCCAGACAGGATGTAAAGGAACGCAGGGAGGGAGATGATGCTGGTCGCCGGTCGGATGACAGCTACAGCCCGCGCCGGACATTGGTGCTCGATGTCAAAGTTGCATGAAATCGTAGCTGAAAAGACTGCGGCCTATTTCAGGCCATCAACCACGTAGAGGTCGGAGAGCATACGTCCGACCGAGTAGGCATAGGATTTCCCGTCCGCGCTGAACCTGAGGCTGGGGATACTTTGCACGCCCGCCGGATCGGCAGGGGCGATTTCTTTCCAGGGTTCGCGACGGCCCGTAGCGATATCGACGCGAGTGACCTCGACGGGTACGTTGGAAGTGCGCACCAGCACGCTCCTTCCGCCGTCAAAGAAGTCCATGATGCGTTCGTTAGGATTCGGGATCACATTGAATTTCTGTGGAGCCCCACCCGCAATCGGGTAAAGCCAACGCTGGCGCTTGCTGTCCATGGCCAGAAGAAATTTGCCGTCGGGAGTAATCAGGCCTCCCCCGATGCCCTCGGGAGTAATCGCGCGCGGAGTTCCGCCCTGAATGTCGAGTACGTAGGTGCGACGGGCATGGCCGGGCTCGGCGGCGGAGAACACGATCGATTTACTATCCGGCAACCAGGCGGTGCTGTAGTGTTCGGTCTTATCATTGGTAAGCTGCCTCGGCTCTCCGACACCGGTCGGAAGGAGCGCGAGATTGCGCGGAGATCCGACCTCGGCGAGCGCCCATTTACCGTCGGGAGAAAGATTGCCAAAGGCACCTTCTCCGAGCCGGATGGCGGGCGAACCATCAGTTGGGCGCAGAAAAATACTGGAGTTGGTGCCGGCAGCTTCTCCGCTCTCGGAGAACAATATGGTCTTGCCGTCTCCGGACATGTCGGCAAGCAAAGACCAGTCAAACCACGAAAGGCTGCGTTCGCGCGTCTCGCCCGGTGCAAGCGCAAAAATACTGAGACGAGTTTTATCTGCGGTCAAGAGGACGAGACCGCTACGGCTGATGTCATGGACCGTCAGCCCGCCGGGTGCGCGATAAATAAGACGCTCCTTGCCGGAAAAGTCCAGCGCATAGATGGAGCGAGCCGATCCTGAGGGGACGGCGGAGAACCAGACTTCCTTGCCGTTGGGTGCCCAGGCTAGACCTTCTACGCTGGAGTAAAAGGAAGAAATGGCCTTGCGACTTCCGTGAAGGTCGACGATGACGACCCGGCCGTCATCGCCTCCGCTGATGTGATCTCCGATGGCCAGGTAATCCCCACTGGGAGAAAAGCGCACATGGCTGACCCAGCCCTTAGGCTCGTAGATCACGTTGCCAACAGGAAATTCCAGTTGGCCGGCCCCGGTGGCGCCGGGGCGAATCACGGCCAGAGATTGGCCGTCGGGAGTCCAGTCAGCCCATAGAATGTTTTCGAGCATCTCGCGCGGAGCTCCCCCAGCCAGCGGTACGCGCGCCAAAGTACCCGCCTGCGTGAAGGGGGAAAAATTCCCGGGATGCAAGGAGACAGCCATCTCGCCCTTCGAGGAAATGGCAAGAATTTGGGCGGGTGGAAGCCCGACGGTGCGAGAGTCGGAGCTGTCGAAACGGGTCGAGAAAATTTCCTGCGGCCGTCCTTCCCACGCTGCGCCATAGATGATGGTCTGGCCGTCCGGGGCGAAACGTGCATCCCAAATTGTGCCATTGCGAAAAGTGATTTCGTGGAAGGTCGGGCTGGCAGCAGCGCCGCGATGCGCAAATCGATAGATCCCAACCCACGAGGCAAGCACCAACAATCCGCCAAGCAACGGCAACAACCAGCGACGAGTCGCCGGCACTTCCGGGATGGCGGGCAGAGCGCCGCGGCTGGAAATTGAGACATCGCTGAGCGCTTCGAGGTTGAAGGCTACGTCGCGAGCGGACTGAAAGCGTTCGGCGGGGTTCTTCTCGAGACAGTGGCGGACAATGCGCTCCAGCGCCGGCGAGACATTGCGGTTGGTCTCGGCCAGCTCTGGCGGATCCTCTTTGAGAATCGCGCTCATGGTGTCGGCAGCGGAATCGCCGTGAAAAGCGCGTTTGCCGGAGAGCATTTCGTAGAGAATTGCCCCAAAAGCGAAGATGTCGGAGCGCGGGTCGGCGGCTTTGCCGCGAACCTGCTCGGGCGACATGTAGCCCGCGGTGCCCAGAACGGTTCCCGCCTCCGTGGCCACTTGCATGGTGGGCGCATTGTCAGAAGCGTCGGCTTCCGAAGGGGTGAACTTGGCCAGGCCGAAGTCGAGGATTTTGGCGTGCCCGTCGTTAGTGAGGAAAAGGTTCTCCGGCTTCAAGTCGCGGTGGACGATGCCCTTCTCGTGTGCCGCAGCCAGGCCGCGCGCGATCTGCTGCGCGTACTCGATGGCCTTGCGCGAGGAGAGGGCACCGTTGCGCAGACGGTCGCGAAGGGTCTCACCCTCCAGCAGTTCGGAGACGACGTAGGGCGCACCCCGGTCGTCTCCAATGTCGTAGATCGAAAGAATATTAGGGTGGTTGAGGGCAGCGGCGGCGCGGGATTCCTGCGCGAAGCGCTGCAAGCGTTCAGGGTCCACAGAAAAAGACGCGGGAAGAATCTTGATGGCGACGTCCCGATTGAGGCGGGCGTCGCGGGCCCGGTACACTTCGCCCATCCCGCCTGCGCCCAGGGGCGACTGAATTTCATAGGGACCGAGTTTTGTGCCAGAAGTGAGCGCCATCCGTGGGCGCAATTATAGACCACAGCTTGACGGCTTCCGCAAGAAGCGCGACGTTAGCAGCTACGACGTTGCAGGGTCCGTGTCTGACAAGGAGGCGCTAGCGTCCGAAGATATGATCGGGGAATGTCAGGCGATCGAAGCGGTCTAAAAAGCCTTCAGAACCTGTTTGGGCGGTACGCACACGGATTCAAACCATCGGCTGATATACACCTGAGCGTGGCCTTCGCCACAGAAATGCCGGGCGGTTGGAAGTGTGGCGGCGTTCAAATCCCACTTGATGATCCCGAGCTTCTGATCTGTGCACTCGATCACAAACCAATGGATCGGATTCTCACTGACGGTACCGCAAACTTCGCATCGGAATTCCTTCAGACTCGACATGCCTTCTCCGTTGAGCGATGGCTCGGCAAAAGAAAGTATAGCGGCGAAGGCGACGATTGGTGACTGCACAAGGCGTGCGATTGGTTGTTTTCTCTTGACATCCTCTTTCATAGGATGAGCGATATGGGATACTGGGCACTGGGTGCTTGAGGAGCGGCCCAAGGACACCACTGATGCGCTGCAAAGGTTTCTCTGACTGAGGATCCGGACTATGCTGCACACCGTTGCTGATCAACCGGAATGCTGGCCCACACTGCCGCTGGATTCATGGAAAGACACGTACGCCACACTCCATATGTGGACCCAGATGGTTGGTAAGGTCCGGCTGCGTCTGACACCGCTCATGAACCACTGGTGGAATGTCCCGTTGTACGTAACTGCTCGAGGCCTGACCACATCTCGAATCCCATACGGGGCAAAGGCATTCGAACTCTGGTTTGACTTCATACAGCACCAGCTTGTGCTCGAAACGAGTGATGGAATCGTGAAGACACTCCCGCTGGCGCCTCGCTCGGTGGCGGAGTTCTACCAGGAGTTTATGGGAATACTTCGATCCGCGGGGATTGAAGTCAAGATCTGGCGGATGCCAGTCGAGATTCCAAATCCGATTCCCTTCGACCAGGATCGCATGCACGGGTCGTACGATCCGGCGTCGGTTGAGAAATTCTGGCGCATTTTGTTGTCCGTGGACGCGGCCTTCAGCCAATTCAGGTCGCGATTCATTGGCAAGTGCAGCCCGGTGCACTTCTTCTGGGGAAGCTTCGACCTTGCGGTCACGCGGTTTTCCGGTCGCCGAGCCCCGGA
>JBEKWX010000128.1:0-9143 GCA_049512675.1 Terriglobales bacterium
CTCATTACTGCGATTCCTGGCCCTAATGCCAAGCGCGTTCTCGCGGGCGATGAGAAATACATTTCACCTTCCTACACGCGCTCCTATCCGATGGTTGCCAAGCGCGGGCGCGGGATTGTGGTGGAAGACGTGGACGGCAATGAATTCTTCGATTTTTCCGCTGGGATTGCTGTAACCTCGACCGGCCATTGCCATCCGGAGGTGGTTGCGGCCATTCGAAAACAGGCGGGCGAACTGATCCACATGTCGGGCACCGACTTCTACTACGAGGGCATGGTGACGCTGGCCGAGCGGCTGTCGAAGATCGCGCCTATGCCAGGGCCGCACAAGATTTATTACGGAAACTCCGGGGCCGAAGCCATCGAGTGCGCTTTGAAGCTGGCGCGCTATCACACCAAGCGGCAGCAGGTGATCGCCTTCTTCGGGGCTTTCCACGGACGGACCATGGGCGCTCTCTCGCTGACGGCCTCGAAGCCGCAGCAGAAGCGGCGCTTCTCGCCGCTTGTGCCTGGGGTTACGCACGTGCGCTATCCGGATGTGTATCGGGGCTGTGCGGGCGGTCCGCAGGATGCGGAGCAATTCGCGCTCGGCTGCGCCCATTACATCGAGGACAGACTGTTTAGGACCACGCTTGCGCCGGAAGAAGTCGCGGCCATTTTTATCGAGCCGATCCAGGGCGAAGGCGGATACGTCATCGCTCCGACGATCTTCATGCAGGAGTTGCGCCGCATTTGCGACAGGCACGGCATCCTGCTGGTGGTGGACGAAGTGCAGAGCGGCATGGGCCGCACGGGCAAGTGGTTTGCGGTCGAACACACGGGCGTGCATCCTGACATCGTTTGCATTGCGAAGGGCATTGCCTCCGGGATGCCGCTTGGCATCACCATGAGCAAGGCCGACATCATGGACTGGGTACCTGGCTCGCACGCGTCGACTTTCGGGGGGAATCCGGTCTGCATTGCCGCCGCGCTGGCCACGCTGGATGTGATCGAGAAAGAAGGGCTGATCAGGAACTCGCGAGAAGTCGGCGACCACATGCTGAAGCGCATGGCCGGCTGGCCGAAGAAGCATAAGATCGTCGGCGACGTCCGCGGACGCGGCTTGATGATCGGCGTCGAAATCGTGAAAGACCAGACGACCCGCGAATACGGCGCGAGCGAGCGCGACCGGATCGTGCAGTTGGCGTTCGAGCGCGGCATCCTGTTTCTGGGCTGCGGTCCGAGCACGATTCGCATTGCGCCACCGCTGGTTGTTACGAAGGACGAAGCCGACGTTGCCATGGATGCGCTGGAAGAGTCGATCGCGATCGTTGAAACTTAAATCGTTGAAGCTGGAAAGAACTTGTATCGCCCGAGGTGCGCCGTGCTGAACAGAACTGTGGAATCGATTCACATTGCCTCCGCCGCCCAGGGACCGATGCAATCGGTTGCTCAAGCGGCGGCGATTCCAGGCGCGGGGCTTGAGGGTGACCGATACGCGCTGAAGCTGGGCACCTTCTACAAGCCCGAGCCGGATTACGAACTCACGCTGATTGAGGCGGAGGCGATTGAGGCGCTGCGGCGCGACTATCAGGTCGAGCTGGCTCCGGGCGAAGCTCGCCGCAACATCGTGACACGCAACGTGCCACTGAATCACCTGGTGGGGAGGGAGTTTGCCATCGGCGGCGTGCGCATTCGCGGCATCCGCCTGTGCGAGCCTTGCGATTACTTGGAGAAGATAACCGGGAAACCGGTTATCAAGGGTCTGCTGCACCGCGGGGGATTGCGGGCTCGGATTCTCACGCCGGGGACGATACGCGTCGGCGACGAGGTTAGCTTCATCGCGTAGCGGGCTTGGCTTGCCGCATCTCTGCGCTTGCGTGCGGACCGATGGCAGTTCCCAGCCCCTAAAGGGGCATCTGATTTTGAAGAACTTACGGTATCGCTAAAGCGATACCCCGATACGACTCTGGAAGAAAAATGAGAAGTCGGCTGCGGCAGGGACATTGGTCGTTTCGGACGTGGTGAGCTGAAGAATGGTCCGCGAGTACAGGGCCGTCCCTCCGGGACTCGCCAAATTCTTCGAGCTTCCCCAGCGCTGAAAGCGCTGGGCTAAGCTGGATCGCCCCTCCGGGGCTGGATTCGCGAGCGGCGAATTGTACCGGACGGGCGGTGATGAGGATCACATCACGCGCGGTTGGTCCAAGCTAGGGTGAAATGGGGTTTTCCATGTTCGCCGGACGCCTGACGCAAGCCACAATACGCGCCCTGGACTGGCTGGCAGCCAGAACGCTTTCGGCGGAGGACTTGCCCGCGCACCAGCGCACCGGCCGACGCGGTGAGGAAGACGCTTATTTCTATCTTCGCGGGCGGGGCTACACGATGATTGCGCGCAACTATCGCTCTCCGCATCACCGCGGCGAAGTCGATCTCATCGGCTGGGAACGGGACGTGTTGTGCTTTATCGAAGTGAAGACTCGGACGACGCGTGAGGTCAAGCCCGCCGAAGCGGCTGTAGATCGCGATAAACAAAGGGAGTTATCGCTGGTCGCCCGCGACTTTCTGCGCCTTATGCCGGCTTCTTGCCAGTGGCGGTTCGACGTGGTCGCCGTATACTATGAGCGCGGCCACAGCCGCGCCCTCATTCGAGTTGTTTCAGAATGCCTTTCCCGTATCGTACAATCGTAGGTTTGGGGACTCCAGCTGAGAGGATCTAGTACGTGCCTGAACTGAGAAAAGACCCCATCGTGGGCCGGTGGGTGATTATTTCCACGGATCGCGCCAAGCGGCCTAACGACTTTGTGCGCGAAGCTGTAAAGATCAAGGGCGGATTCTGCCCCTTCTGTTACGGCAATGAGAGCAAGACCCCGCCGGAGATTCTGGCCTACCGGCCAAGCAACAACAGTAATCCTCCACAGAAAGACAGTCCGGGTTGGACCATCCGCGTGGTTCCGAACAAATTCCCCGCACTCGGCATTGAAGGCAACTTGAACAAGCAGGCCGAGGGCATGTTCGACAAGATGAATGGCATCGGCGCCCACGAAGTGGTCATCGAAACGCCCGACCACAATGCCACCCTGGCCTCGCTGCCTGCGAAGAAAATCGAAGATGTTTTATGGGCCTTCCGCGATCGTATTCTCGATCTGAAGAAAGATCGGCGTTTCAAGTACATTCTGCTCTTCAAGAACCACGGAGAGGCGGCCGGCGCCTCGCTCGAGCACTCGCACTCGCAGTTGATCGCGTTGCCGATTGTGCCTATTTACGTGGTGGAAGAACTGCAGGGAGCCAAGCAGTATTACATTTATAAAGAGCGCTGCGTTTTCTGCGATGCCATCCGGCAGGACATCGAAAGTGGCACCCGAGTGGTGGCGGAGAACGAAGATTTTCTGACGCTCGCTCCTTATGCTCCGCGGTTTCCATTTGAAACCTGGATCCTCCCCAAGACGCACGAATCTGCTTTTGAAAACTCGTCGTCGCACATGTTTGAAAATCTGGCGAGAGCGCTCAAGCTGCTGCTGATGAAGGCGGACCGCGTGCTCGATAATCCGCCGTACAACCTGGTCGTACACACGTCGCCGGCGCAAGATCCGGCCAACGAGTATTACCACTGGCACATCGAATTCATGCCCAAATTGACCAAGACGGCGGGATTTGAATGGGGAACCGGTTTTTACATCAATCCCACGCCGCCCGAAGAGGCGGCGAGGTTTTTGCGCGAGGCGAGTGTGGAAGATGCGGCTCCCGATACGGTGGGCGTGCGGTAGGCTGTTGCCTGGTAGTGAGTGTAGTCGGGATGTTTCACCAACAATCGCTCTCACCGCCGGAAAATGATCCGTCCGCACGTTTTGATGCGATAATGCCCGCTGCGCCCGTTAGGCTTCCATCTGCTCGCGTCATGCCGTCCACCGAACGCACGATGTATCCCCGCACTTTTCCAAAGTCGCTGAAGGTTTCGTATTCCACAGTCACAAGCTGTCCGTTCTTCGCTGACAAATGATCATGGAGATCCTTCGAGCGGATGGCGTCGTAGCACACAACGCCATAGCGTCCTGTTCGGTACAGAACAACTAGGTCTGGTCCTTGCCACGGCGGGTCCATCACGCTTGGCGGTCCGTACCGATCAAGAGCGACGTACGCCTGATAGGTTCTCCTAACATGTCTGTCGATTAGCAGCCAGAAAGCCATGACAATGGACCCGATCAGCAGAGCGGTCACGATCCGTTGTTCCATGCCTGCATTGTGAGCGGGTTAGTCCACTGTTGTAAACAGACGATTTGCACTCATTGACAGTAACGAGTGGGACGTAGGCAGGCCGCCTGCTGGACGATGGCGTTATCCCTGGGTGCGGTCGAGAACTTCCGCGTGCCACGCCATCTGGATCGCTTCCAGCTTGGCTTCGTTCGAAGTCGCTGGGTCGTCCTTGAAGCCGGGAAGCGCGATTACATACTTGTGCAGGTCGGTGAAACGAACCGCGAGCGGGTCGAGTTGCGGATGAGCTTCAGAGAGCAGAATCCCGATGTCTTCAGCATCGCTCCAGGTGAGTTCTTTTGGCATGAATCAGTGCTCCTGTTTGTCGTCGCGCTTAACCGATCCGGATCGGGGTTTGGCTAAAAGCTAATAGTTAAAGGCGATTTGTTTAATGCTCTTCTGACACGTAATTCCGGTTCCACGCAGGGATTTCCACGACCAACTTGCCCGGCTTCTTGATCACGGTCTGGCATCCAAGGCGGGAGTTTAACTGAAGATCGGCGGCCATGTCGAGCTTGTCGGCTTCGTCATCTTCCATTTCGGAGATCAGGTCTGCGCCTTCCTTCACCCAGACGTGGCAGGTCGTGCAGGCGCAGTTTCCTCCGCAAGCATGATCGAGAGGAATGCCGAAGTTCAAGGCTACGTCGAGCAGCGACTCTTCCTTGCCATGGTCTTTATACGGCAGCTTGCCGTGTTCGAAGGTCACCGTCTTACCTTCGGGTAGAAAGGTGACCTCAACCGTGTTTTCACTCGTTGCCTCAACCGCGGCGGCACCTGAGCCGCGCCGCTCATCCTCAGCCATAATCTGCTCCTACTCCTATCGTAGCTCTAGCTGGCCCCGACACTCACGTGTGCGCCTTCAGAATCCTCGAACTGCGCCAGCATCCCACCGAAGTCCTGCTTGGTCGGCGCCAGGGAAAATTTCACCCCTTTGGCTCTCATGTCGGCATAGAACTGCGGTAGGTCCGGGACATTGAAGCCCAGTTCAACTTTCCCGGCTGGGTTTTTAGGCGAAGCCGGATGCAAAGCAAAGATCGTGTCGCCGGTAGAGAACTCGCTCCAACCGGGGGATTCAAATTTCAACGAAAGCCCGATCACGTCCCGGTAGAACGTCACCGCGCGCTGCATCTCCGCTACAAACTCGATTGCATAATTGAGCTTAGGCACGATGTTCCCCCCTTGTTTCCAGATTGTTCTTCAAACCTGTAGGAAGCCAGCGCGGCCCATTCATTGGAATTCAGCCTTGGCCACCGGATGACCTGCCTGTGGCCCTTCCTGCAAATCGGCATCGTCCATGGCCTTCCCCTTGAGCGCAGTCGAAACAGCAGTATCCATCATCAATTCCGCCAAATGCATGGTGGCCTGGTTCAGAGAGTCAATCGCCTCGCGGATCGCGTGATAGTCGTCGCCTTCTTTGACTCCAACCAGAGATTTTTCTAGCGTCTCGACTTTGCTGCGTTCTTCGCTCGTGAGCTCTTGCCACGCCGGATTTTTCTTTCCTTTCGCGAGCGCGGTCAGGATCGTGTCGGCTTCGCGTCGCGCCTCAATGATCTGGCGCTGCCGGAAATCCTCTTCGGCATAGTCGAACGACTCGAGCAGCATGTTCTCGATCTGTTCGTCGGTGAGGCCGTAACTGGGCTGGACGTCGATTTCAGCCTCTTGCCCGCTGCGTTGCTCGCGCGCCGAGACCCGCAGAATGCCGTTGGCGTCGATCAGAAACCTTACTTCAATGCGGGGCATGCCGGCGGGCATGGGTGGAACGCCTTTGAGATCGAATCGCGCCAGCGACCGGCAATCGCGCGCCAATTCGCGTTCGCCTTGTAGCACGTGAATCGCGACGTTCGTCTGGCCATCCACCTGGGTGGTGTAGTACTGCGTGGCCGAGGCCGGCACCGTCGAGTTGCGCAGGATGATTTTGTCGGTCACGCCTCCCGCCACTTCGATTCCGAGAGAGAGCGGGGTTACGTCGAGCAACAGCATTTCTTTTGTGATTTCGGAGCCGCCGGCCAGAATGTTCGCCTGCACGGCCGCGCCGAGCGCAACCACTTCGTCGGGATTTAAATCCGTGTGCGGCACGCGTCCAAACAGATCCTGCACCAAACGGCGCACCTTTGGAATGCGCGTGGAACCCCCGACCAGCACGACCTCGTCGATCTGTTCGGGCTTCAGACCTGCGTCTTTGAGAGCCTGCTTGCAGGGGCCGACGGTGCGGTCAATGATCGGTTGGATGATCTGCTCGAAAGCTTCGAGTGAGATTTCCCGCTGATATTTTTTTCCGCCTGGCAAATCGACGTCGAGCTTTGCCGTGGGCTGCGACGAAAGCGCAATCTTGGCTTCAATCACGGCCTGGCGAATACGCTGTATGGCTTCGCCGCTGTGCCGAGGGTCGCGTCGAAAATCCAGCCCGAGCTCGCCGCGAATGTCGTCGAGCGCGATTGCGATCAGCAGATTGTCGATGTCGTCTCCGCCGAGATGCGTGTCGCCATTGGTGGCGATCACCTCGAATATTCCGTCGTGCAGCTTGAGAATCGAAATGTCGAACGTGCCGCCGCCGAGATCGTAAACCACCACCATGCCGTGCTTCTTCTTGTCCAGACCGTAAGCGAGCGATGCTGCCGTCGGTTCGTTCACTAGCCGCAGAACATTCAGCCCGGCGATGCGGCCGGCATCTTTTGTCGCTTGCCGCTGCGCGTCATTGAAGTATGCGGGAACAGTGATGACCGCCTGGGTTACGGGGGCTCCGAAAAAGCGCTCGGCATTGCGCTTCAGTTGACGCAGCACCAGCGCCGAAATTTCGGGCGGGGTGTAGGTTCGCTCACCAATCTTGATGCGTAGAACCTCTCCCGCTTGAAGATCATCCGCCAACTGGAACGGAAACAGCTTTAGCTCGTCCTGTATATCCTCGAGGCCGCGCCCCATCAGACGCTTGATTGAATAAACCGCCCGCTCGGGCGTTTCGATCAGATATCTGCGCGCGGCGTTGCCTACTATGATCTGGTTGTTCTCGTCGAGCGCCACCACCGAGGGCACAAGGTTCAGCCCGTCTTCCCCGGGGATGACGACAGGGGAATCCCCCTGCATGTAGGCCACGAGCGAGTTCGTGGTGCCGAGATCGATGCCGACGATGTGGTTAGTTGCCATTGGGTAATTTTGTAATCGGGTAATTTGGTAATTTGAAGGCACGGGTTATAAGTTACAAAATTACCCGATAACCAAATTACAAAATCCTATTCCAACGCCTCATTCACGTCCCGTACCAGGTTCCGGACATAGTTCCTGCGGTTGAGCACATCCAGCATCTTATTGAGAATCTTCCGCCGGTCGGCTTCGGTTCCGTCGGTGGTTCCTTCGTCCACGAATTTGTCCCACTTGTTCCACTCGGCCTTCAGTTCGCTAAAGAGCGCGTCGTACTTTTCTTCCAGAGAAAGCTTGGCCTTGCCGATTTCCTCAAGCAAGGCGGGGTCGTCTTCGCCTGTCGTTTTCTGGGTGCGCAGTTCTTCCAGATGCATATTGAGCTCGAAGACTTCCTCGAGGAGATCGGCAGGGACCACCTGCTTTTTCAGTTTGCCGGTCGCGCGCGCCTTTTCCGTCGCCTGTTTCGATTGCTCTTCCAATTCGACGCCCTCGAGGCGCAACAGGTATTCGGTACGCTTGATCGGATCTTTCAGCGTGCGGTAGGCGTCGTTGAGCATGGAACTTTGTTCCAGGCTAAAGGCACGTTCCTCGGGGTTCGCCTGCGCAAACAGGTCAGGATGAAGGCGGCGACTCAGCGCGTAGAACTCTTTTTCGAGGGCGGAGGCGTCAAGGTTGAGCTTGCGCGGAAATCCAAAGAAGGTGAAATAGTCAACCGGGACCGGCGGCTGCACTTTGCCGCACGAACTGCAGAAGTGCACCGCGCGCATGGTGCCGCACGACCAGCAACTGGGGGTTGCCTCTCCGGCGCCGTGCCCGGGGATGATTAACGAAGATTTGGATTCTATGTTTGCCATACAAAATTTAAGGCGAGCGCACGGCCCGCCCTCTCTATCCCTATCCCTGTTTGTGTGGTGACGGGCCTTTCGCCCGTCACCACACGATTTCCGGCTACGAGAAGGAACTCCCGCATCCGCAAGACTTGGTCGAGTTCGGGTTCACGAAGACGAATCCTTGCTGCATCAGGGTTTCGTGGTAATCGAGAGTCATCCCGTGCAGATAGATGAAGGACTTCGGGTCCACAAAAACCCGCACATCTCCAAACTCGAACACACGGTCGCGCTCGCGCGGTTGCGTATCGAAGCGTATGTTGTAAGTCAGGCCCGAGCATCCGCCGCCCTGGACGCCCAAACGAAGCCCACCCTGCTCCGGCGAAACGTTTTCTTTCACCATTGCTAAGCGAATCTTCTTGAGGGCGTTTTCGGTCACCTGGATGCCTTTGGCCGGAGCCGCGGGCGCGGCGGGTTTGACCGCTTGCTCTTCAATTGTTCGATCTTTAACGGCTTCGTCTTTCACTACTTGGTCCATGATTGATTGTAGAGGTTTCAGCCGATTTTCCGCCGAGACGGGGCAAGCCCCGTCTCTACAGCAACTGACCTACTGCGTCGACCGCACTTCCACGGGTTTCGCGGACTCCTGCTTCTTTTTCCAGTCGCCGATTGCGGCACGGATCGCATCCTCGGCCAGCACCGAGCAGTGAATTTTCACCGGCGGCAAGGCCAGTTCCTTCACGATCTCGGTGTTTTTGATCTCGAGGGCCTGGTCAACCGTCTTGCCCTTGACCCACTCGGTGGCCAGCGAAGACGACGCAATGGCCGAGCCGCAGCCGAAGGTCTTGAACTTGGCGTCTTCGATGATGTTGGTCTGCGGGTTAACCTTGATCTGCAGCTTCATCACGTCGCCGCACTCGGGGGCGCCGACCAAGCCGGTGCCCACATCGGCATC
>JBEKWX010000129.1:0-9091 GCA_049512675.1 Terriglobales bacterium
GCGCAGTGGAAAGATCACCTGCTTTCCATGGACCACTTGAAAGAGGGCATCAACCTGCGCGGTTATGGCCAGCATGATCCGCTGGTCGAGTACAAGCGCGAGTCCTTCGACATGTTCGAAGAGATGATGCAGCGCTTTCAGGAAGAAACGGTCCGCTATCTGTATTTGATGCAGATCATGGAGCGTCCGCTGGACTCGGGAGCGCGGCCGGGTGGCGGAGTCAGTTCAGGTTCAATCGACGCGTCAGGGCAAGGGTCCGAGGCTGGTGTGCCGGCGGTCGTCACCGGCGGCCGAGGCGGCAACGGACGCCCGCCGCGCCAGGTTGCCACCTCCGTGGACGAAATCGAAGAGGCCTTCCAGCGCAAGAAAAAGAAGGAATTGGAACAGGCGCGCATGGCCGGAGCCGGCGACATGCAAGTCCAGCAAGTGGTGCGCTCGGCGGCGAAAGTTGGGCGCAACGATCCTTGTCCTTGCGGAAGCGGCAAGAAATATAAGAAGTGTTGCGGCGCAAATTCGTAGAGCTTTCACCGCCGAGACGCAGAGTGCGCGCCGTGGAAAGTTTCGGGGGCGACGAGTTTAGAGTTACTTTGGCCGCTAGCGGCTGCCGAGCTGCGCTCGGCTTGGACGGGCGAGACGCCCGTCCCTACACGAACCAAGGTCAAACGCTTTTTGATTTCTTTTGGAGCGCGCGAAACGTCATCTCCGTGGCTTTGCTGTGCGTGCGCCGCTTCCATGCGAAGAACATGGGGGCGTAGGTCTGAGTGATGTAATCACTCCGGCCGATCCCGAGTGCGCGCGCGGTGCAGTCGATCCAGCGCGGCCGTCCTTCGATCTCGCCGAAATTCCCGATCGGAGTCTCATCGAGCACGACGTTGCCCGTGCCGTCGCTCCACTCGGCGCGATACTTTTCATAGCGAAACGTGGGCGCGAAACCAAGCGTGCGCAGAATGGCGTCCATCTGCTCGCCGTTCTCGATACGCGTTTCCAACTCAACCCGCACCTTATGGCGGCCGGCCTTGCTTTTCGCCTTGTGGGTCAGCACCCAGGTCTTGCCGTACTTGCGCAGCCGCAGCATCTCGCCCCGTTTGCGCAGCTTCTGCCCGGGCAGGTCGTAGAGGGAATTCATTTCGTGGGTGGAGCGGGTGAGCTGTTTGAAGCCCGCTCGCTTCAGAGCGCGGGTTAGCGCGGGCAGATTGTCAATCCGAAATTTAATTTCGATTTCTTTCGGCATGCTGGAATCTTAACCGCCGAGCGCGTAAAAAAGCTTGAACCGCAGAGGACGCGGAGTAAATAAAATAGATTTTCAAAGTCGAGTTTGCGGGCTATTCGTAAGCAGACCGACAGGAGAATTAAGGCCAAGCCCCTCTCCGCGTACGCTGCGTACTCTGCGGTTAGACGTTTTCTTTCGGCTCCGCCTCGGACTCTCGTTCCCGCCGGTGGAACCAGCTCATGTGCGGCAGGTCGCGCTCCACTTTTCGCCGTTTCGCGATCAGTTCCGCCGTGATGGATACGGCAATTTCCTCCGGCGTAATTGCCCCTATATCCAGTCCGACTGGGGCATGGGCGCGATCAAATAAATGCGCGGGCAGGCCTTCCTGCTGCAGCTCTTTGAAGATGGTGATGGTCTTCCGCTTCGACCCAATCATCCCTACGTAGCGGGCCGGAGTTTGCACCGCCCAACGCAGCATTCGCATATCGTCGCGGTGCCCGCGCGTGACGATCACAATGTAGGAAGACTCGCTGGGCGCGAGCTGTGCCGCGGCCTTGTCGAAATCTTCGGCGATCACCTGCTGCGCCTCGGGGAAGCGTTCGCGGTTGGCGTAGGCTTCGCGATCATCCACCACCGTTACGTCAAATCCCGCGATGAGTGCAACTTTGTAAAGACTTGCTGCGACGTGGCCGGCGCCGAAAATATAAAGATCTGCGGGAGGCAAAACCGGCTCCACGAAAATCTCCAGCGTTCCGCCGCAGACGAGGCCGGTGTCGTACTTCGGATCCTGATTCAGATCAAACGTCAGGGTCCGCGGCTTCTCCGATTCCATCACTTCGCGCGCCGCTTGCCACACGTCAGCCTCAACGCAGCCTCCGCCGATGGTTCCGACGATTGAGCCATCGTCCCGCACCAGCATCTTGGCGGTCTTGAACGAAGGAATCGACCCGCGCACGTTGACAATGGTCGCCACTGCCCCGCGCCGTCCGTCTTTTCTCAAGCGGACGATTTCCTCGTAGATGTCCATACATTGATTATGGTTCGCGGAACCGGGAAGGTCAAACATAGATGTCTGCGAAGGACGAGTTGCGCTCGACTGGACGGTCGGGGTCGGCCCTCCCTACGCGGAGCCAATGCGTTTGTGCTAGTTTGTAGGGTTGAAATTTGCCGTCTGAAGTTGCAGGAGCCCCCCATGAAAGCCGTTCGCATCCATCAGTTCGGTGGGCCGGAAGTGCTCACCTACGAAGACGTCCCCGACCCCAAGCCGCGAAAGGACCAAGTCCTCGTTCGCGTGAGGGCGTGCGCTCTGAACCATCTCGACCTATTCGTGCGCAAAGGACTGCCCGGCGTCAACCTGCCGCACATCCTCGGCAGCGACATCGCCGGCGAAATTGCCGAAATCGGCGAATACATCACCGACCTCAAGCCCGGACAGCGCGTGCTGCTTGCGCCCATGCATTTCTGCAATCACTGCGCGAAGTGCGTTGCCGGGCTGCAGAACCAATGCCGCCAGTACACCGTGCTCGGCAATACCGTGGACGGCGGCAACTGTGAGCTGATTGCGGTGCCCGCGGTGAACGTCATTCCGATCCCCGACTTGCTCGATTTCAATGAGGCGGCCAGTGTTCCCCTGGTTTTTCTCACCGCGTGGCACATGCTTACCGGACGCGCCGCGATCCGCCCCGGACAAACCGTGCTGGTGTTGGGCGCGAACTCAGGGGTGGGCATTGCCGCCATTCAGATTGCGAAAATGTTCCACGCGCGCGTGATCACGACCGCGGGCGACGAGCGCAAAATCGAGCGGGCCCGCGAACTCGGCGCCGATTTCGTCATCAACCACTATCAGCAGAAGATTTCGCAGGAAGTCCGCAAGATCACTAACTTCGAGGGCGTCGACATCGTCATCGAGCACGTTGGACTGGCCACCTGGGAAGAGAGCGTGCGGTCGCTCAAGGCGGGCGGCACCCTCGTCACCTGCGGCGCGACGACAGGACCGAAAGTCGCACTCGATCTGCGGTTCCTGTTCTCGCGCCAGTTGGCATTGCTCGGGTCGTACATGGGGACGATGAGCGAACTCTATGAAGTGCTCAGCCACGTCTTCGCCGGACGGCTGAAGCCCGTCATCGACCACACTTTTCCCTTGAAAGAAATTCGCACTGCCCACGAGTATATGGAGAAGAGCCAGATGTTCGGGAAGATCGTGCTGAATCCGTAGAGCAAGAATGGTCGCGTCTCCTCGATGTGAGCAGCCTTAAGCGCTATAACAAAGATTGACAATCTTTGATATCAACGCTAAAGTAAGAGCATCAGGAGCATAACCATGAACGTCTCTCTTACCACCGAGCTTGAGAAATTCGTGAGCGCCAAAGTGGAATCGGGCCGCTACAACTCCGCAAGCGAAGTAGTCAGGGAGGCGCTCCGGCTGCTTGAAGAGCATGACCATGCACGCTCTGTCCAGCTTGCCGGGTTCAACCAGGAGCTTGGGGGTCGTCTGGACACGCTTGACCGGGGCCAACATGTTTCCCCGGCGGTTGCCCGCGCCCGTCTCAAGCGTAAATCCGATCAGCGCCGGAAGGCCTAGGCGTGACGCAGTATGTTCTGAGCGAAGATGCCGACCGCGACCTGGATGGCATATGGGACTATATCGCCGAGGGTAGTATTGGCGCCGCCGACCAGTGGATAGGCAGGCTGTTCGATGCGTTCGACGCCATTGGCAACGCGCCGGGCATAGGCCATAAGCGCGAGGACCTGACCGCTTACCCGGTCCTGTTCTGGCCTGTTGGCGCTTACATCGTCATCTATCGCGCCACGTCCCGGCCAATCGAGATTGTGGCCGTGACCCAGGGCGCACGCGATATTCCCGCTTTCCTGCACCACCGGTTTTCCCTATGATTCCTTCGAAAGAAATCCGCACTGCCCGCGAGTACATGGAGAAGAGCCAAATGTTCGGCGAGATTGTGCTGAACCCGTCGTTTCCTCTGCGCACTCGGCGCCCGCTGCGGTTAAAATATACCCATGGCGCAAGAGCTCAATTTCGGCCCCTACGTTGATATCGAAAACGGCAAGAAGGTAGTCAAAGAACTCGTCTACGGAGACGGCGTCCCCGAAGGCATCGTCATGACCACGCTGGACGCGACCGTCAACTGGATGCGCAAGAGTTCGATCTGGCCCATGACGTTCGGGCTGGCCTGCTGCGCGATTGAAATGATGTCGATGGGCGCCTCGCGCTTCGATATCGCGCGCTTCGGGGCCGAAGTGTTCCGGCCGTCGCCGCGGCAGTCGGACCTGATGATTATTGCCGGCCGCGTCTCGAACAAGATGGCTCCCGTAATTCGCCAGCTCTGGGAGCAGATGCCAGAACCGAAATGGGTCATCTCGATGGGGGCGTGCGCGACTTCCGGTGGCGTTTTCAATAATTACGCGCTGGTGCAGAGCGTCAATCAGGTCATTCCCGTGGATATCTATGTCCCCGGCTGTCCTCCGCGTCCCGAGCAGTTGATTTATGCGATTACGCTGCTGCAGCAGAAAATCATGACCGAACGCGGCACGATGAAGAAAGCGTTGAATCTGGTCCCGAGCGGCGAGTAGGGAGATCGGGTGATCTGGTGATCGGGCCATCGAAAGTCAAAGGCTTTTGATCTTCGATCACCAGATGACCAGATCACCCGATCCTCTTTTCACTGTTTCATTCTTGTAGCCATCTGGCGTTCGGGCGGGGTCATCTGGTTCCAAACCGCGCTCAAATCTCTTTCCAGAATCTGATTATTCGGATCCGCTCGCAGAGCCAGCGCAAACCATAAATACGATGTCGGCAGATCACGCGGCACACAGTGGCCTGTGGCATACATGGTTCCGAAGACGCTCCGGGCCTTGGCATTCGATTTAGACGAAGCGGTCCTCAGATATTTCATTGCCTCGTGACAGTTTTCCGGCACGCCTCGGCCATAGAGATAGGCCTCGCCTTTGCGGAAGTCCGCATCCCCGGTGTCAGCCGCAGCGGGCGGGGGCAGGTTCGCGGGCTTGGCCGAGGTCATGCGGGCCTCGCGTTTCTCCGCATTCTTCCCGGCAGGGGCGTTCTTCAAAACCGCTGGTTTCGGTTTGGCGGCAGTTCTTGCCTCGGCGTCCGCGGTCTTCGGGGTTGTTTCGGGACCAGCCCCTGTGTTGTCGGCCTGGCCGCCCGCAACTCCCGCTGGCGGAGCCACCGCCTGCGACGAACTCGCATCGTTCGCTGCCGCCGCATCCCGGGCCGATAGTACGGCCGATGGCTTCTCGGCGGGCGCTTGGCTGGCGCTTGAAGCCGCCGTCTCCGGCTTTCTCACGATAGCGGCGAGATAGTTTGTGTACGTCCACCAGCCTGCTCCGCCCAATGCCGCGAGCAGCAACACGAGCAGCAGGATCCGCCGGCCGCCGGTTTCTGGTTGCTCGGGCGACTCGCGCTCAAGAAACGAATCGAAGCCGGAAAAAGATTCTTCGCGCTGCGAGCCCATGGTCGGCTGATTCGGACTGGGTTGGCTCAACCCCAGGATCGAGGGTTCGCTGATCGGCTTGATTGGCTGAGTCGCTTTCTCCACGACGACGGGCCGCACTGGTTCGGGCGCGCTCGTTGTCTTGGGTTGGAAGGCTGGCGGGGCCGCTGATGCCGGGCCCGGCGCTGGTGCGCCCGCCGGCCGCCGAGCTTCGAGCGGGGTCCCGCACATTCCGCAAAAACGGAAATTTTCCGAATTGTCCTCACCGCACTTCGGGCAGATCACAGTGGTTCTCCGGATGCCTTTTCCTAACAGTCTAACTCCAACCAGCGAGGTCATTGCGTCGTTCATTCATATTAGAATGCAAACGCCCGGTTTCCGCCGATGCCGAAAGCTTCTAAAGCCAAGCCCGCGCCCGCCGCGCAGCGTTTCGAGGCCAGGCTTGAGCGTATGCGCTCCCGCCTCAATTGGGTCATTATTGACATGCCGTTCGATGCGGCCAAAGTCTGGGGGTTGCGTGGCCAGATCAAGGTGAAAGGCGAGGTCAATGGATTTGCGTTCCGCACTTCGCTGTTTCCCACCAGGGAGGGACGGCACATTCTGCTGGTCAACAAGCGCATGCAAAAGGGAGCGCGAGCCGCGGAAGGCAGTGTCGCCCGTTTTCAGATTGAACTGGACCGCGAAGAACGAACTGTAGAAGTCCCCGATGAACTCGAGCGCATTCTGAGAGAAGATCGCTCGCTTCGGCGCTGGTATGACGAACTGAATTACTCCACTCGCAGCGACATTGACAAGTGGATCAGCGAACCTAAGAGCGGCGAAGCCCGCATGCGTCGCGCGGAACAAATTGCGGAGCGTCTGCTCAACGTCATGGAGGCGGAACGAGACCTGCCGCCAGTCCTGCAGGTCGCTTTCGCGCGCCATCCACACGCCCGTGAAGGTTGGGATGAGATGTCGCCCTCGCGTCGGCGCGGACATCTGTTTGGCATTTTCTACTACCGGACTCCGGACGCTCAAGCCCGCCGCATCGACAGAATGCTCGATGACGCTATTGCGATCGCCGAGAAAACGAGTAGCAAGAAAAAGTGAGGGATAGGTTCAGGACCCATCAACACGTTTCTCCGCTACATGACCGACGTAACCGGACGCCGCCGCTTCTTCTGCTATACTGCTATTAACGCTTTTGCTACGGTTTGCTAGTCACGCGGGGATCCTGTTGGATCCGATACACTTCCGCATTTCCTGCCCGCCGTTTGGTTCCAGCGCCAATTTCAATGCGAGCGGCATGCGAACTCTCGACATTTGTCTGAGAAATTGACATCAAGCCCCTCCAGAAAGAAAACAATCGAATGACCACATTTACGGAACTGCCCTTGTCTGCTGCGTTGCAGCAGAAGTTGGCGGCAGCTCAATTCATTACCCTCACACCCATCCAGGCGCGCGCGATTACTCCTGCCCTTGAAGGCAAGGACGTTATTGGCACCGCCCAGACCGGCACGGGCAAGACGCTCGCGTTCCTGATTCCGATCATCGAGATGCTGCGTGCTGAATCGTCGAAGCGTGAATCAGCGAAGCATGAATCAGCCAGGCAGGTAACCGCGCTGGTCCTGTTGCCCACGCGCGAATTGGCCATGCAAGTTCACGGGCAGTACGAACAACTGCGCGACAAGAATATGCCGAAGGCGGCGCTGGTGATCGGCGGCGTCGCGGAGAAGGCGCAGATCAACAGTCTTCGCTCCGGCTGCGAGTTTGTAATCGCTACTCCGGGACGCTTGCAGGATTTCATCACCCGCAAGTTCGCGGACCTGCGTCACGTGAAGATACTCGTGCTTGACGAAGCCGACCGCATGCTGGATATGGGTTTTCTCCCGGCCATCCGGCGTATCGTGCAAATCCTGCCGCAACGCCGGCAGACGCTGTGTTACTCAGCCACCATGGAGCAATCGGTGGCCGCGCTGGTCAATGACTACACACGCGAGCCGGTGCGGATCGCGCTGGGCTCAGTGCTGAAGCCTGCGGAGAGCGTGTCACTCGAAGCCTACGAGGTGCGCCCGTCCGAAAAACTGGATGTGCTGCGCCAGTTGTTGTATGAGGAAAAAGGGCAGACCCTGATCTTCACGCGCACCAAACGCGGCGCGCACAGGCTGGCCCAGGAACTGGAGCGGGATGGCTTTTCGGCCACCATGATTCATGGCGATCGCACGCAATCCCAGCGCAACGGCGCATTGAGCGGATTTCAGGAAGGCCGCTACCAAGTGCTGGTCGCGACCGATGTTGCATCCCGGGGCTTGCACTGCGATGACGTGGCGCACGTGATCAACTACGACATTCCGAAGATGGCGGAAGACTTCATTCACCGCGTCGGGCGCACCGGGCGGGCCGGCTCCCAGGGCCGAGCCTCCACCCTGGTCACAGGCGCCGAGGTTCTGGAGCTTCGCAATATCGAGCGCACCTTGAAGCTGCGCATCGAACGCAAGCAGGTGGATGCGTCGGCCCCGGCCCATGACCGGCCGAAGCGGTTTGTCGAAAACACCCTCGCATCGCGCACACTGACCGCTTTGCCGGGTGAGGTCTTCGTTTAGAAACTGTTTAGAAGTGGGATCGGGTTCGCCGGAGCCTTGCGCTCCGGCGAATCTCCCAAGGTATTTAGTGATCGGCTTGCTTGCCGTGCGGTGTGAGTAGTTCGACAGAATCAGCTTCGTCGTCGCTGCCTATGCCGAATAGCGCGGCTTGCTCCGCGGCGTGCTCACGCATCTGACGCAATTCCTCCGCTTCGTCCACCACAACGCCTCCCGGTTGTTCCTGCTTGCGCTGCGTCTTGCGCTCGTTCTTGTCCCGCTGTTTTTGTTGGCGCGCTTGTTCCTTTTGACGTTTGGAAAAAGTCGATCGGCCTCGTGGCATACACAATCTCCCCGTAATTTATATTTTCATTATTATGGCCGGCTACATGAAGCGCCTGTAGGGTTGGCCCAGCTTTGTCCCTGGAATAAACCAGAAGACTGCCGCATACCTCGTTTGTTTCGAGTGTAATCCTAGTATAACCGCGATTCGAGTTCTCAGTTCTCGGAAAAACCGGAGTCGTTCAGGCTGCACTGAGAATGGTCCACAAAGAACTGAGAACTGAGAACCGGGAACTGAGAACTACCTCCAAACTGGCCTACTGGCAAGTTTGCACTGAGCTGTGTTATTCTCGAACTCGTTACGAAAACGAGAAGAGACAGGAGTGCAACAGGTTAGTGTTAGCCAGAGAGCAAAAGCAATCCGTCGTTGACGCGTATCGCACGCACGCTACTGACACCGGCAGTCCGGAAGTTCAAATCGCGCTGTTGAGCGAGCGCATTGGTCAGTTGACGGAACACTTCAAAACGCACCAGAAAGACCACGGCTCGCGCCGCGGACTTCTCATGATGGTGAG
>JBEKWX010000130.1:0-9057 GCA_049512675.1 Terriglobales bacterium
AGCATGATGTGCGAGTCGCCTATCTTCAGCTCGGCATGGCCGACCTTGCCGTCGGGACCGGCCATGCGCATGACTTCGGTCGCCCCGAAAACGTTCTTGTAATAATCAATCGCTTTCGCGGCGCCCTTGATTATCAGGTACGGCGTAACGCTGTTGTATCCCTTGGGAATGTAGCTGACTTTTTTCATAATTTTCTCCTCTGAGGATGAGGTTAAGGGTTGAGGTTAAAGCGCACATGCGGCCCCCACGGCCCGTGTCATTCCTAATGAGAACACAAGTCGCCAGGAGGCTCAAGGCCGAACTTTTGTGGTGCTCGCCTGAACCATCGCGGGATAAACCCAACCGACCAAGCACTCGCCTTATTCCATCCCCAGCTCTTTCGCCAGCGCCTTCCACTTCCTATCCACCAGCGCCCGCGTCTTCGCGTCCATCACGATCTCATCTGGCCAGCGACGCCCGAAGCCCTCGGTTGACCACTTGCGAGTGGCGTCGATGCCCATCTTCGATCCGTAGTCAGGTAACCGCGAAGCATGGTCGAGCGAATCGACCGGGCCCAGCGTGAACTGAATGTCGCGCTCGGGATCGATATGGTTTAGCACTTTCAAGGTGACGTCGGCTATGTCCTGCACGTCCACGTCTTCGTCTACCACGACGATGCATTTAGTAAACATTGCTTGCCCCAGCGACCAGATGGCGTTCATCACCTTGCGCGCCTGTCCGGGATAGGACTTGCGAATGGAAACGATCATCAGGTTGTGGAACACGCCTTCGATCGGCAGGTTGATGTCCACCAGTTCGGGGATAGTCAGCTTCATCAGCGGCAGGAAAATGCGCTCGACCGCCTTGCCCATCCAGGCGTCTTCTTGCGGCGGCTTGCCGACGATGGTGGCAGCATAGATCGGATCTTTGCGGTGCGTGATGCAGGTCACGTGAAACACCGGATACTCGTCTTCCAGCGAGTAGAAGCCAGTGTGGTCGCCGAAGGGGCCTTCCGTGCGCAGTTCGTCGAGATTGACGTAGCCTTCGAGGATGATCTCGGCCGCAGCCGGAACTTCGAGGTCAACCGTCTCGCATTTCACCAGCTCGACCGCCTTCTGCCGCAGGAATCCGGCGATGATGTACTCCTCAACGTCGGGCGGCGCGGGGACGATGGCGCAGAACGTGAGAGCCGGCTCGGTGCCGATGGCGACAGCGACGTCCATTCTCCCGGAGGGGCGCTCACCCGCAGCCAGCATCGAACCGCCCGAAGAGCGAGCCATGATGTCGACAGCCGCCGACCTAAGGTCGTGTGGCAGGTTGTGTGGCAGCGGGTCTCCGACCCGCTCCTCTCGCGAATCCGCAGCAGCTACACTCGCGTTCCGCATCCGGTCGCGGTAGTGTTCCGCGGCAACTTTCTGCCGCTGCCAGTGCATTCCGGCGGTGCGCTCGTCATAGATCTGCATGCGGTACATGCCGACGTTGCGCTTCCCGGTCGTCGGATCGCGCGTGATCACGCAGGGCAGCGTGATGAAGCGTCCGCCATCCTTTGGCCAGCATTTGAGGATAGGGAAATCGAGCAACGAGAAATTGTCGCGCTTGATCACTTCTTTGCATGGTCCGGTGGCGACGGTCCTGGGAAAAAACTTGCCCATCTCGGCAAGCATCGGCAGCATCTTCACTTTGTCGAGGAAGCCTTGCGGAGACTTCACATCCATAAAACCGCGGATGCGCTCGGCGATTTCGTCGAGCCCATCGACTTCGAGCGCAAGCCGCATACGGCGGGCGGAGCCGAACTGGTTAATAAGAAGTTGCGACCCGGGGTAGCCCTTAAGGTTCTCGAACAGAAGAGCTTTGCCGCCGATGGTTCCCTGCCGGTCTTTACCCTTCGAAACCCGATCGGTAATCTCCGTGATCTCCAAAATTGGGTCCGCTTCGGTGCGGACACGCGTCAGTTCGCCAGCTCGGTCGAGTGCTTTGATCCAGTCCCGCAGATCGTCGTAGGCCAAAATCCCTCCCGCAATGAAGGACGATGAAATGACAGACGATTATATGACGTGTGCTCAGAGAAACCTTGTCAACGTGGAGTGCCGGGCGCCCTCGCCCGGCTGGACGGACGAGACGCCCGTCGCTCCACCGAGATAGGCCTTTGCCCCTGCTCTGTGCAACACAGTGTTTGCGGCCACTGGTAAGCGGTGCGGGAGCTTCCGCTGTAGAAGACGAAACTGATATAAGTGATGGAACTCGATTTGAACTTGATCGCCATGGGAGGCCCGGAATGTCTGAGCTGAGAAAGCTGCTGGCGCTCCTCCTGCTCGCAGGGTCCCTCGCAACCGCCCAGGAGATCACCGTGGCGGCGGCGGCGGATATGAGCGCCGCCCTTCCGGAACTCGTAGCAGTCTACACAAAAAAACCCGGGCAAAGCGTGAAGCTTTCCTTCGGAGCGTCCGGCAATCTGACCAATCAGATACGAAACGGCGCGCCCTTCGATGTCTTCTTCTCGGCTGACGAAGAGTACCCTCAACAGTTGATCGCCGAGGGGCTGGCGCAAAAAAATACGCTTTACCGTTATGCCGTCGGCCGGTTGGTGCTGTGGGTGCCCGCCGAGTCGCCACTGGATTTATCGAAGCTCGGTATGCAGGCTTTGCTCGACCCCTCGGTCAAGAAGATTTCGGTCGCGAATCCCGCGACCGCGCCATACGGCCGCGCTGCCGAAGCGGCGCTGCGGCACTACGGAATTCAAGATCAGGTTTCGAGCCGTCTGGTCGTGGGAGAAAACGTGTCGCAGGCCGCGCAGTTCGTGGAATCGGGCAACGCCCAGGCAGGACTGATAGCGCTCTCCCATGCGCTCGCCCCCGCAATGAAAGACAAAGGCCGCTATTGGACGGTTCCGCTCGATGCCTATCCCACGCTGAACCAGGCGGCCGTCGTCCTCTCGAAATCAAAACAGCAGGATGCGGCGCGCAGGTTCCTGGAATTCTTGCTCAGCCCCGAGGCCACTTCCCTGCTCACCAGTTACGGCTTCAGCCTGCCCGCGGAGAAGCATTGAGATGGAAAAGCATTCCAACGGAGAAAGAGTGAAATGAACTGGGAGGCGTTCTGGTTGACCGTTCGTCTCGCAGCCATCGTCTCGACGCTGCTGATTGCGATCGGAATTCCCATCGCCTACTGGCTGACGTACTCACGCTGGCGCTGGAAATTCCTGGTCGAAGCCGCGGTCGCGCTTCCCATCGTCCTGCCGCCGACTGTGCTCGGCTTTTATGTTCTGGTGGCACTCGGTTCCCACAGCCCGCTAGGCCGCTGGTGGGTGTCGCTCACCGGCCACACACTGGCTTTCACTTTTGAAGGGCTGGTGATCGGGTCATTGTTATACAGTCTGCCATTCGCCGTGCAACCGTTCGCCGCGTCATTCGGCGCGGTCGACCGCCAACTGCTTCGCGCCTCGGCATCGCTCGGTCATTCGCCGCTGCAAACTTTTCGCCGCATCGTCCTTCCCCTCTCAAAAGCCGGACTGGTCACGGGATTTGCGCTAAGCTTCGCGCACACGCTGGGCGAGTTTGGAGTGGTCCTCATGGTGGGAGGCAACATTCCGGGCGTGACCCGCACCATCTCGATTGATATTTACGATCAGGTGCAGACAGCGAATTATTCCAGCGCGAACCAGACGGCGCTCGTGCTGCTGGTCATCTCATTTGTCGTGTTGTCCGTCGTGTACGGCGCAAACCGGCGTCCATGGGCGGTGGGTCCATGGAGGTAAAGCTAAGTCCAAAGACACCTCCCGCGCTGCAAGCCGCACTGCAAGCCGCACCACAAACAACGGCACAGCCAATTTCTGCCGATCTCGAAGTCCGCATCCGTAAACGCTTTCCGAATCCCGAGGGCAGTTTCAACTTGAATGTCCACTTCCGCGCGCTGGCCGGTTTCACGATTCTCTTCGGCTCGTCGGGCGCGGGAAAAACCACGCTGCTCGATTGCATTGCCGGCCTAAGCGATCCGGACGAAGGGCGCATCGCCGTTGGCGGCGAAGACCTATACGACTCGGAGAAGAAACGGAACGTCGCAGCCTGGAAACGGCGCATCGGCTACGTACATCAGGACTTGGCGCTCTTCCCTCACCTGACCGCGGAGCAAAACGTCGCGTACGGTCTCCGCACCCTGAGCGCGGCGGAGCGACAAACGCGCAGCCGCGAGATGCTTGAGGCGTTTAGCATCGCCGACTTGCGCGACCGGCGACCGGCGCAAATCTCCGGAGGCGAGCGCCAGCGCGTCGCCCTGGCGCGCGCTCTGGTAACTGAACCGCGCGCCCTGCTGCTCGATGAGCCACTGGCTGCGCTGGACCGTCCAACGAAGTCGTCTCTGGTCGGCGATCTGCGCCGGTGGAACCAGCATCACCGCGTTCCAATTCTCTTCGTCACCCACAACGGCGAAGAAGTGTTTGCCCTCGGCGACGAGGTCATTGTGCTTGACGCCGGAATAATCGTGGCCCAAGGCCAGCCGCATGAAGTCATGCGGGCTCCGCAACTGGAAACTGTCGCGCACCTCTCAGGATTCGAAAACATCTTCGACGCCACGGTGCTGGAGCTGCACGAACCTCGCGGCACCATGACCTGCCAGTTGGGTAACGGCAAAGTGGAGTTGGAAACGCCGCTGGTTCGAGCCGAGGTCGGCTCGCACCTGCGCGTGGGTGTTCGCGCCGGCGATCTTTTGCTGGCCACGGAACAGCCCCACGGGCTGAGCGCCCGCAACGTTTTGCCGGGAACGATTCGGCGGCTCGAGCAGAGAGACGTGATCGTCGCGGCAATGGTGGATTGCAGCGGCACGGAGTTCGAGGTGCACTTAACGCTGGCGGCGCGCGACGCTCTCCAACTTGGACCAGGCAAAGCCGTCTGGGTAGTGGTCAAGACGCACTCCTGCCACTTGATGGGGATGTGAAGTAAAACGTGTGGAAGCGGGGCGGAGCCTGCCCTGAGCCTAGCCGAAGGGCCCCGCTTAGACGAGGCAGAGCCCCGTCCCCACAGAGGCTACCTTGCCACCGCAATTACCGCGATCCACTGCCCGTTTCGTTCCTCGTCAAAGGCAATCGTTCCGCCAAGACGTTGGGCAATATCTTCGGGCACCAAGTCGCGATGGTAGCCGAAGAATTCTTCCTTGACACGCTGCCAAGCATTCCAATTTTCGAAAAGCGCATGCGGCGGCTGATACTTAGTGGAGAAGACCAGAGCCACATCAAACCGGTCGCGAGCCCTCGCAGCCAAGTCGATCTGAGGGACTGAGAAATCCTCGATGCGCAAGACGCGGAAAGGCTGATTAATATAGCCAAGCCATGGCCGGGTGAGTTCGTCCGAAGCGGGCCATGCAGTCAGAACGCGCTCACCGGAATGCCGCATCGCCAGGAAACGGCTGGCTTCCGCATGCATCACGATGTAATCGCGATAAGCCAGATTGTCTTCAAGAGAAAATCCATACGGCGGATTGCTGAACAGCCCCGCGACAAATGCAATTGCGACCGCTCCCACAATCAATTTCCAATACCGCGCGCGCCGCCACAGAGTCGAGACTAGCGCCAGAACCACGAGCGGGACGGCCGGCAACATGTAGCGAGCCAGCACCGCTCCGCCCACCACCGACATAAAGGCCAGGTAAGCGAGCACCACGGAAAGAAATGCTGCCTGCATCCAGAATGGAATTCGCGGCCGCGCAACTGCGTTCTCCGTCTTTCCCTCTAACTGGGCCGGACGAAGCATGGCCAGCAATCCCGCCAGAGTGAGCAGATACAGGCCGAAATACCCGAAGAGTTGCCAGAGCCGCATTCCCAAAGCCAGCGGCACGCGCAAAGAATTGAGCGTGGCGGCAACGTTGTAGCGAAAGAATTCGGGGTTGCCCAGCAGGAAACCGGTCTTCGCGAAGTGGTAGGCGTACCAGCACGCCAGCGGCACGACAGTAAGCAGCAGATGGAGCGCGTGCGTGCGTCTGCCTTCAGGTGGAAAAATCTTGTCCCATCTTTCCTCGCATCTTTCCTCGCAACCACGCCGAATGAAATAACCAAGCACTTCCCAGCCCAACAGCGCCAGCGGAGCCAGGATCGCAGTTTCTTTCGCCAACGCCGCCAGCGAGAACCAGAGCACTTGCTTCCACGGACGGTCTTCCATATACGCGGCCAGCGCCCAGAACGTAAATCCGGCGGCCGGCAAGTCCACCTGCGCCATCGAACTTTGCGTGAAGTACACCGGATAAATCGCCACCAACACAGTTGTCGCCCACGCCACCGGCAAATTGGCGGCGATTCGCGAAAGTCGAAACAGTCCCAGCAAAGAGAATGCGCTCAGCGCCAACATGGCTGTGCGCGTGACTAGCGTGGAGTATCCGAAGACGCGCCAAGCCAGCGCCAGCCACGCCATCACCAGCGGAGGATGTGCATTCGATAGCGTGGACCGCGGAATGAGCGTGCCGGTCAGAAATAAATCACGCGCGGCCGGAATGTAATAGCCCGCTTCATCCCAGAAATAAGGAAAACGCAGAAGTGGCGCATGCAGAAGCATCAATCCCGCAAAGAATAACGCGAACAGAAGAAGCTGCTGCACCCACGCGGAAGGTGCCGGTCGAGAAGGTTTTTTCAGATCGGACTCCGCCTCCGGCCGCGCTGCCTCCGTTGCACGGAACGTCGGTGAACGCTGCATCAGTGAACGGGGCCGCCCGGGGCGCGCGGATCAAGTTTGATCTCGCCGAACGCGGCTTCGTAGTTCGTCACGTTCTGTTGCAAGAGCGCCATGAGCGCCTTGGCCTGCTGCGGGCTGAGATAAATCCCCTGAAAGTTCCGCAACTCCACCTGCGTCTCCGAGCTTTGCTGCATCGTCCCGAAAACGAGGAAGAAATCCCAGACATTCACCCGGATCTGCACGCTGTTGGCATAGGCCTCGCGATAATCGGGGGTTTGCACAAACTTCACATTCGGTTGGTTCGCTGTAATCATATTTCGCAGTGTAACGCGTGAGTAGAGTACAGAGCAAAAAGCGCGGGCGATCCACTCAAGCACGAGCGAATTAACTCTCCTTTAACACTGGCGCAACATTGCTGCAACACAGTCCCTCTACTGTCAGAAGGCGACTACCAAAGCAATGCCTCAGCAGGCTGCAGAAAGGTTCGGTTTCGTATCAGGGTATCGCTTTGGCGATGCCGCAGGATCTTCGAGATCAGACGCCCCTTTAGGGGCTGCCGACTCTTTCTAGGCCAAGCACTCCGAGAGCGCGTGAGACTCTCCTTCCGATCATGGATCCATTGCAGGCAGCATACAAACCGCGTCACCCCGATCTGATCTACGTAGTGGAAGACGATCCGGATGTGTCTCGCCTAATCGAACACAACCTGCGCACCGCCGGTTACGAGGTCTCAACATTTTTCTCCGGGGCGCCGGTCGTTCCCCAGGCCGCCATGGCGCAACCGGCGCTATTTCTTCTCGACATTATGTTGCCCGGAATCAGCGGCTTCGATCTCTGCCGCCAGATCCGCCAGCACCAACAATTGGCCAAGACGCCCGTCATTTTTCTTTCCGCCAGAACTCAGGAACCGGACCGCCTGCAGGCATTCGACGTCGGCGGAGACGGATACATCACCAAACCCTTCAGTCCGCGTGAATTGATTGCGCGCATCCGCAACGTTCTCCGCGTTCCGCCTGAGGCCCACAGTCGCGAGATTATTCAGCTGGAGGATTTGGAAATTGACGTGGCGTCGATGACCGTATGCGTCGAGGGCAAAATGGTACTCACCACGGTCCGCGAGTTTCGGCTCCTCGAATACCTGGCCCGGCACCGGGGACGCGTCTTCACCCGCGACCAACTGCTTGACGCGGTGTGGAAAGAAGGAGCGTTTGTGACCCCGCGCTCCATTGACGTCTTCGTGCGCCGTCTGCGGGAGAAAATCGAGCGCGATCCAAGGCGTCCCCGCTATCTGAAAACGCTGCGTGGAATCGGCTACCGCTTCGAAGCCGGGCGCTGAGAGCGTGGAGAGACGGGCGCCTCGCCCGTCCGCCGGGCGGGGACGCCCGGCTCTCCACGAACACCTTAAATCGCAAGGATAAAGCCGCTCCGATACGCCCACCTACTTGCGCAGTTCGAGCTTGACCGATGCGGTAACCGGTTGCCCATCGCGCAGCACCTTGACCTCCACCACATCGCCCACTTTGCTGCGGCGCAGGGCATCCGTGAAGTCGTAAAGATTCTTGATCGGTTTGTCGCCGAACTGCACCAGGATATCTCCCGCTTTCAGTCCCGCCTTCGCCGCGGGCGATCCTGGCCTTACATCTGAGAACTTCACCCCGTTTTCCACCTCGCCAAAATCCGGAATCGATCCGAAGTACGGTCCGTACCCGCTGCCTCCCGGCCCGCCTGCCGGCTTGTCTTCCGCGACCACAATAAAAGCCGGACGCCCCTCCGCATCCGCCAACTGCTCGAGGGTCGCCCCGACCACGTCAAGCAACCGCGTCGCGGCGACCGGATCGATCTTCTCCCACGTATCCGAAGGCTTGTGATAATCCGAGTGCAGCCCGGAGAAGAAAAACAGCACCGGAATTTTCTTCGCCACAAACGACGTATGGTCGCTCGATGAATATCCCCCCGGCGAATACTCGATCTTGAATCCCGATTTCTCCGAAGCCTGCTCGACCACAGCTTTCAGCGTCGAGCCGGTCCCAACGCCTCCGATGTAGACTTTCTGATCCTTGATGCGCCCGATCATGTCCATGTTCAGCATGGCTACAGCTTTATCCAGCGGACGCGTAGGATCCCTCACCCACGCGGCCGAACCGAGCAATCCAAGCTCTTCGCCGGCAAAGGACGCGAACAGAATTCCCCGCCGCAACTGGCCTTTCTGCGGCGCCAGCAACCGCGCCAACTCCAGCACTCCCGCCGTGCCTGAAGCGTTGTCATCCGCTCCCGGATGAATCTGTCCGATCTGCGAAGGCGCAAGAGAATCGAAATTGCCTCGTCCCAGGTGATCGTAATGTGCGCCGATAATCACGTATTCGTCCGTCTTGCCCGGCAGATAAGCCAGCACATTATTCACGGTGGCCCGCGTGGTTACGATACT
>JBEKWX010000131.1:0-15925 GCA_049512675.1 Terriglobales bacterium
CCCGTCCGGCGTCACGCTCACGCCCCCGACCCCAGCGCTGTGCACTTCGAGCGTGCGCAGGCATTGCCCGCTCTCCAGGTCCCACACCTGCAACGTCTGGTCATCACTGTCTGAATGCCCCGTACTCCCCGACACCGCCCGCCGCCCGTCCGGTGTCACGCTCACGCTCTCGACCGAGAGAGTGTGCGGTTCCAGTGTTCTCAGTAACGCGGGCCTCGGGTTGTATCGGTCCTTGGCAGACCAACGCCGTGCCAGCAGCGGCACCTTCACAGTAGGCAGAACCTGGGCCGCCGCCTCATGCACCGGTCCGCGCGGCGCGTGGTTGAAGGCGTGCTGCATAACGAACCCCGGCCGTATGCCGAACTGCTGCAGCGGGTATGTTTCCTGTTGGACGAATCCCTGGAGCGCCCACAGCCGGTCCAGGCGCGTGGGATTTGTGCGAATACGCTCGGCCTCCTGCTGGATGCGCTCTTCGCTCCAAGGCTCCGACGAGCGCACTGGTTCCGGCAACTTCGGCTCTGGTTCCGCGATAGCTTCCCCGCGGGCGAGGCGATCATGCCTGGCGCTCCATTGCCGCGCATAGTCGATGATTTCTTCGGTCCACCGCGCGGTCTCTGATTGTTTCCGCGCTTCTTCCCCCACTTTTGCTTGCGCCTCGGGTAGAGCGGTAATGGCATCGCGATAGTCCAACTCGAGATCGACGAGCAGACGCGCCGCGCATTTAGCCGCGATGAAGTCCAAATCGGTAAGTGTCGTTTCCAGGTCCGCCAGGGCGTTTGCGCCGATCTCGTGCTGTACCAGTTCTGTGATCTTGCGCTCGTTGGCCTGTATGGTGGCCTGGTTCCGCCAGTGCGACTGGTCGCCGAAGTACTTGGCGAGTTGAGCGTGCTGATAAGCGCGTTCGTCCTCTTGCAAATAAAGTGATGCCGCGCGTTCGGCCACCTGCCGGTGGTAGAAGGCCATCACGTTGCCGCCGGGTGCGGCGCGCTCATTCAGATAGGGTTCGAGATCCAGAAACAGCCGCGACCAGACGACGACCGGAAGCCGCCGCGCTGGCGGCGTGTGATGAGCGCGCGATTTGAAGTCCTTCCACACTTCGTCATCGGCCGCCAGCACGTCCAGCATCTCGTCTTCGGTCAGTCCGTAACGCGCGGCAGCCAGCAAACCCAGGCTGCGATTGACCAGGATCGGGCCGTGATTAGCCTCCTCGGAAAGCCGGTCGAACAGCACATCGATCATGCCGCCGACATCGTTACCAAGTACGCACCTTTCTGTTGCCTGGAATGACCGCCAGCGCCGGGCCTCTTCGAATGCCAGTTTCAGATACAGCGGCAACTTCGATTGGGCGAAGCCGCTGAGCACCTTCTCCCGTTGCTCCGGTTGCAGCTTGCGTTTGGGCTTGGCATCATCGAGCCACGCTGCAAGCACCTCTTCTGCATCATCGACAGGAAAGTCTCCCACCGCAACCTGCGGGGCGTTCTGCAGCCCGGCTGGAATCTCCGTGGTGGAAATGACCATCGACACGTGCGGCGGCAGATTCTGCCGCAGCCAGGTGAACGAACGTGCTTCGTCGTCAGAACGCAACTGATCCAGCGCATCCAGGAACAGCACCAGCGGCCGCTCCGCCGTCGCCCGCGCTATCCGATCGTGGAAAGCCACAACCAGCGGTTGGAAGCCCATGGGCGTCTCTTCCGTGACGCCGTACTCGCGCGAGAGTTGCTCGCACAAGCTGTGCAACAGTGTGATGCCGCTCGAAGAGTCAGGCGTGACGCCAATGAAGCGCTGGATGAGCACAGCCCCCGGCGTCTCAACGTTGGCTTGCGCCGATGCCTTAGCCACAATGGCCGACTTGCCGCAGCCGGAGGGACCGTGGGCTACCAGCGGACGGCTCTCGCCGCCGCGAACATGAGCAGCAATCGCGTCGAGAACACTCTTCCTGCCCGTGAAGTGCCGGGCACGATCACGCGCGAATGCCTCATGCGCCTCCATCTCCAGATCGAGCGCCGGGCGCGACTTGAAGCCCTTCACCTCCCGGCGGATCACCCGCTTCAACCGGGCGGCGACATGTCGGCAGAGCTTCGCTGTGTCCCCGGCTGCGTACTCGACTGCATTCCGCCCCAGTTGGCCACGGAGTTGATCCTTCAGCTTTCGCAGATCGCGGTCCTCTGCCGTCGCATTCGCGGAGCGGAAGAACGCAAACACATGCTTACGGTCTTCCTCAGTCTCGCCCAGTCCTTTGAGAGTCTCCTGATGCGTGGCCGAGACTTCGTACTTCGTGCGGCGCGGATCGTCTGCCGGCCAGCCCAGCCGCTCGATCGCGAAACTGAAGATCTTTCGGAGCCTCTCCTCCTCGGTCGTCCAGGCCTTGGCCTCCGACTCGCGAGCCGCCTCCTTTTCTTTCTCCGTCGCATCCGTTGCGATGCTCAACTCGCGCGGCCGAAGGATGTACTCGGGGGGCCCGGCGTTGTCATCGCGGCGATACCAGCCGTTGCCAGCGGCAGGTTGATTCTCTCGCCACAAAAGGCGCCGCCTGCCATCCTCCGAGGCAGCAGAAAGAATGGATTCGAATTCCTGCGCTTCTATCCCTGCTGGCAGAGGTCGCCAACCGTAGCGGTCTCCGAGCAGAACGATGAAGTTCGGCTTGATGCCGGTCTGCTGGCAGCGTTCAATCTCGCGCAGGCAGATCTCCATGGTCTGCTGGTCGAGCGCCGCCTCGTCGCGCACACCCCAGCGCAGGTCAATGGCCTGGAAGCGTGCGCCGTTCTCTACACACACCTTGCGCAGCTTCGGGAACACGTCGCGCTGCAGCGCGTCGCGCTCCGCCTGCAAGTCTTCGAAGGTGGAACTGACAAAAACCCGGAATGTGCGTGTTGCGGTCGGCATTGGACAAGCTCCAGATAGCTCGGTCCCCGCTGACGTCTAGGTGACCCGTGAAGCGGCTGTCAAAGTCATCTCGCGCAGGTCGAATAGGAGATCCGGTTCCGCTGGTCGGTGTTCAATTCGGACTGCGGCAGGGTGATTCCTCATTGTTCGCTCGATGAGATGGAGTCGCGGATACGCTGGAACTCGGGCAAGAGTTGTCGGTAGCCGTGGCGGGTGGCGATGGCCAGAGCTTCGTCCGCGAGCCGGCGGGCTTCGCCCCTGCGATCTGGAGCGCCGCTCAACAGTTCGGCCTGATTCGAGAGCGAGATCGAGAGCCCTTCGGGATTGCCGAGTTCGCGGCAGAGGCGCTCTTGTGCTTTCAGCAGTGCCATGGCGCCGTCTAGGTCTCCGCGGGAGTAGAGGATCAACGCCTGGCCGCCCAGCGACGCTTGCAGACCCTGCTTGTTCCCCAGCTCGCGGCAGAGGCGCTCTGCTTCTTTGTGCAGGACCATGGCGCCGTCCAGGTCTCCGCGGGAGTAGAGGACCAACGCTTGGTTGCCCAGCGCGCCTGCCAACGCTACTTTTTTCCCCAGCTCGCGGCAGAGGCGCTCTTCTTCTTTGTGCAGGGCCATCGCGCCGTCCAGGTCTCCGCGGGAATAAAGGATCACCGCCTGTTCGCCCAGCGCGCCTGCCAGACCCTGCTTGTTCCCGAGCTCGCGGCAGAGGCGCTCTTCTTCTTTGTGAAGCGCCATGGCGCCGTCCAGGTCTCCGCGGGTCTTGAGGATCAACGCCTGGTTGCCCAGCGACACTTGCAGCCCATCCTTGTTCCCGAGCTCGCGGCAGAGGCGCTGTTTTTCCTTGTGTAGCACCATGGCACCGTCCAGGTCTCCGCGGTCGTATAGGATATTCGCCTGGTTGCCCAGCGAAGCCTGAAGCCCAACCTTATTCCCCAGTTCGCGGCAGAGGCGCTCCTGTTCTTTATGGAACGCCATGGCGCCGTCCAGGTCTCCGCGGGCGTTGAGGATCAACGCCTGGTTGTTCAGCGTCACTTGAAGCCCCTGCTTGTTCCCCAGCTCGCGGCAAAGGCGCTCTTTTTCTTTGTGCAGGATCATGGCGCCGTCCAGGTCTCCGCGGTCGTATAGGATATTCGCCTGGTTGCCCAGCGACACTTGCAACCCAACCTTGTTCCCCAACTCGCGGCAGAGGCGCTCTTTCTCTTTGTGCAGGGCCATGGCACCGTCCAGGTCTCCGCGGTCATAGAGGATCGCCGCCTGGTTGCCCAGCGCGGCTTGAAGCTTCGCGCGATCACCCTGCTCCCGGTAGTGCTCCACGAGGCGCGCACGGATGCGCAGCGCCGCTTCGGGTTTGCCCGTGTCGGCGAGCAACATCCCGATTCGCCACGCGTAATCGGGGTCGAGGGTAGGCTGATCGATCGCTGGGGCGTAGACCTGCTCCATGCGCAGCGGCGAGTGGGTCTCGATCCGCGTCCAGTAGGCCTTCACCTCAAACTGGTCCTTCTCCCAGAGCGGGCTGAAAAAGCCGGGTTGCGCCAGCAGATCCGCCAGGCTCTGCCACGCGGCGGCTTCCTGCCACTGCCAGGGCAGTTCATCCAGTTGCCGGGAACCATGCGGCTGGCCATGAAAATAAGCGGCCAGGGTGAGGTGCGCGCCCTGTTGATGACTGTCCGTGGGCAGGTACGCATCTCGAACAGCCTCGCGCAGGAAGTCGTGCGCGAAGGTCAGCAGGCCGCCCCGGTTCACCAGAGCATCGCCAGCGGCCAGATACAGCGGGCTCCACACCGCGCGCGGCAGCGGCGAGCCTCGCGTGCCCAGCGATTCGAGCAACTCAGTCTCGGAAAGACCGCGACGCGCCGCCCACAGGCGCACCAAGCTCTCCCGGACGACGTTCTCGCAGGCCGGGTCAGGCTTGCCGTAATCCTGCTCCCAGCGTTGAATGACTTTTCCATAGAGCTCGAACGGGTTAGCCGCTTCCAGATACCAGCCGATGCGTTGGTCCAACTCTTCGTAGCGGCCGAACAAACGCAGTTCGTTCAGCAGCGTGGTGAGATACAGGCCGTTGCCCGTTTGCGGCGCGGCGGCGATACGTCGAGCAGGCTCCGCACTCAACGCCTTGGCGTACCGCTTCAAATACTCGTCAATCAGCGTCTCGCGCTCTGGCGGCAAAAGTGCCTCTACGGTCAGCACTGGCCAGCCGCGCGTCTTCAGATCGTCCAACGGCCGGCCGGGGAGCGTCGAGACCACCAGGCGCACGTTGGCCGGGATGACCGGCAGCCAGATCAGATCCGGGGCGCCGTCGCGGTCTTCAATCTGGTTCAGCGCGTCGAGCACCAGCACGACACGCCCGTGCGCCGCCACCATGTGCAGCGCGTTGGCGAAGGCCATGCGCAGGGCGTCGGGCTTGTCCGGAATCTCGATTTGAATGTCGAAACGGCGGCGGAACTCGCCCATCAGCCGCCGCAGCATGGCCATCCAGTTCGCACTGTCGGGCGCGGCGCCGATGAAGTGAACGAAGACCGGCGTTTTAAGGTGTTCTTTGCTCCAGGTGTAGGTCCAGTTGGCCAGCAACGCCGATTTGCCCCCGCCGGATTCGCCCAGCACCACCAGCGGCGGCCCATCCCCAGCAGCATGGGCGTCAAGTCGTTCGATGTGCTCTTTGCGGCCGATATAGACCGTGCGGCGACTGGCTGCATACGCTTCATGATCGGCGGCGGCCCGGTTCAGCTGGTCGGGGATGCTCTTCTCGGGATACAGGTCTTCGACGACGGCAGTTAGATCGCGCAGCACCCAGTCGCCCAACTGCTTCGGTGTGGCGAAGGACTCTGAGACCTTGAATTTGCTATTGCGAATATCGTCCTTCAGCTTCGCCAACCGCTCGTGCTTGGTAGGGTTTTCTTCCGTGAAGCCGGGGCGCGCGGCGGCATAGCGCGGATCGCGAAAGTAGAAGAACGCGTGCTCCGCCATCTCCGGATTTCGCAGCACGCCATGGAGTATCTCCAGGGCTGTCACCGACTGCTTGCGGTGCTCGTTGAGCCACGGCTGCGTCTCAACTAGCTCTCGCGGAATCTCCTCTGGTACCCAGCCGTAGCGCTCGCCCAGCAGGCCGATGAAATAAGGCCGGCAGTGCTCGATCTCCGCCAGGCACAGGGGCAGGACCTTCCCTTCGGCCTTGGCTTCGTCGGGCACGCCCCAGCGCAGGTCCACCTCGCCCCAGGTGACGCCGCGGCTCTCGCACAGGCGGCGCAGTTGGGGAAAGATCTGCTTCACCAACTCCTCTCGCTCCTCCTGCATATCGCGGAAGGTAGAGGAGATGAACACGCGGATCTCGCGAGACGACGAGGCGATAGGAGCAGCGGGGCTAGCCATAGCATCGTCCCCCTTTGCACGGCATTATTGATTGGACTTGGGTTCGGCGGCTGTGATGTCAGTCACCTCGCAATGGCAGCCTTCGGCAGGGCCGACGGTTCGCGATATTAATCAACTTCTCGTCGGGCTTGGAACAGACTTCAAAGGCAATTGCAGGGCGTCGTCGTGTCCCAGCGTTACCGGCGGGGAACGTCTGCGGTTGGCACAATCTCTGGCTCGTGTCCGTGAGCCTTCCTGTAATCATCTCTGAGCGCCGTAAGGGTGAACGCAAGTGAGTCCAGGTAATACCTCCGAACTGGCTCGTCCCGAAGTGGATCGTGCAGTAGCAAGTTTTGTGCGATGTAACATTCCTTTAGCGCTGAATCCACTTGGGTAGGCGCCAGCAAGACGCATAAGTTAGCGTGCGCTAGTTCGACCGCTTTCCTACCGTGCTCAAGGGCGGCGGCGGGCTGTCCGGCGGCAGTCGCGTGCGTCGCTAGATTCCTTTCACCTGTGGCGGCATCCAGGCTGGTGTCGAAATCGCCTTCGTAAACCAGCAAGGCGCTACCGCCGATAGCGGTCAACAGAAAGAACAGGATCGTACGATGCTTGACCCACAGGTAAAATCCCAATACCGCGAACAGCAGCATGCACGTGACCGGTACGTCGGTCAGGACCAATGAGCCGTATCGAAGCCGAACGGGAACCACCAGCAGCTATATCTCCGCTGCGTCAAAACCGCTCAGCATAGCCGCTTGTTGCAGTTTCTTGTCCGCCGTCAGAAACATTCGGCCTTGCGGGAGGTCTTCACACCATACGAGCGCTGCTGCCAACTGCAGCGCGTCGGCTGCCCGCAAATCATAACGATCCACAAGTTGCATCGCCTTCGCGCGCACCGCATCCGACGGCTGAATGACAGACCAGGCGTCGGCAAGGGTGTTCGCGAGCCTCACAATTCTCGTAGAGAGCAATCGCCCGCGGCGTGGTGCCCTGACGAACACACAGCGGAACCAATGCGCTCGTGTCCCAAAAAGCCGAAGGGCGCTTTACCGACCTTGCCGTTCTTCTCGCCATACTTGCTCCATGACGTCATCAGAAATGTCTCCCGGTGGTTCCGGCAATGAAACGGGCGAGCGCCGTCTCTTCAACGGCGGCGCGAGAACGCCTCGGGCAACCAGTCGCTGCTCTTGCTCGGAGTAGTCGTTCATGCGGCAGGGAACGATCCGCGCTACAGGCTTGTTGCGGTCGCAAATCAGCACTTCTTCACCGTCCTTTACGAGCTGGATGTGAGCACTGAGCTGCGCTTTCAAGTCGCTAATGTTTACGGTACGCATACGCACATTATAACAAATCTGACCATGTTGGTCATGTCAGTGTGGGGCTCGAAGACGAGAACCGCGCTTCGACCGAAGAGCCGACTCCGCGTTTTGCGTAACGGAATGCCCTAAGTGCTTATCCCGACCTTGAGGTCGAGGATGTTCGCGAAGCGCTGCGCTACGCGGCTGAAGCCGCCCGCGAGCGGGAACTTCCCGTCGTTGGTGGTTCTTGAAGTTCCTGGTTAACAACTTAGTAACCGTCAGGAGTTTCGCGAGTTCCTCCTGGACGACGGAACCACAAGGTGGTAACTTCCGGAAGGTCGACATGCGAGTGAGACGCGCAATCGCGTTCAAAATCTCGCAAAAAGAGGCCCGGCTACTCTCAGTCTGGAACTCTTTAACCTCTTCAACAGGAGGAACGTGTTCGACATGAACATTATCTACGGGGCTGGGGATCTGATTGGCCCCGAACCGACGCACTACGACGACGGTGTAAAGGGGGCCGCCCCGCTCTTGAGCTTTGGTACACCCTGAAGTGTTGCCGACATGCGGCAACTGCAGGTTTCAGTGCGGCTCAGCTTCTGAAAGCGGGGACTGCTGTGCGGGGCAGCACGCGGTCGGTCGGATCCAAGTCCGGTTGGTAACGGAGGCATCATGCCATCTGCCGCAGTCAAAGAGTTTCTCCAGCCCAGCAGCCCTCAAGAAGTAGTGGAACTGCTAGTGAAGTATCGCGAGCGGGCCTTGGTCGTCGGGGGCGGGACATTTCTCCACGGCATTATCGCCCGTGGTCTGCTCGGCCAGATGGATGTACTCATTGACCTGCAGAAAGTGGGCCTTTCGTATGTGAAGTACGAGCACGATACGCTCTGCATCGGCGCGACGACGACTTTCGCCGAGTTGGCTGCCTCAGAACGCGTTCAGAACAGCCCCGAACTCGGTGCTGTGCTGGATGCACTCTGTTATCCCCCCGCTCAGATTCGCAACATGGCGACCGTCGCCGGATGCGTTGCCAGTGCCACGCCTTTGTTCGACTTGCCCGTAGCACTCATGGCCCTCGACGGCGCAGTGAGAGCCGCAGGTCCGAAAGGATCTCGGGAGATCGGACTGCACAAGTTCTATCTCGACTATTTCGAGCATGTGCTGGAGCGCACCGAACTCATAACCGAGATCCTGGTTCTGAGACAGCCTTCCCGGTCCGCCAGCGCCTTCCTGAAGCTCGAGACCAACGCCAACGACCTCGCCCTGTTGAACGTCGCAGTGCGCATCACCGTGGACAAAAAGGGAACTTGTCGCGACGCGAGGGTCGTGGTGGGCGGCGGAATCGGCAAAGTACCTGTGCGTGCCGTGTCCTGTGAGGATGTGCTCAAGGGCCAGTACCCCACAGCCGCTCTGCTCAAGGAATCGGGAAACGTGGTCGCTTTCGATATTCACCCCGTATCCGACTATCGGACTTCGGCAAAATACCGTAGCACCGTTGCCAAGGTCTTTGTCCGCCGCGCCCTGCTGCGTGCCTTAGACCGATTGGGTATGCAGCTGGACGAGCCATCTTAAGGAAAGTTGCCGGAAATAGCACATGAAAAGAATCATCAATCTCGATATCAACGGTCAAGCACACGAAGTCGCGGTTGGACCCCACTATACTCTGTTGCAGGTCCTCCGCGACGAGTTGGGCCTCCTTGGCACCAAGAAAGGTTGCGACACTGGAGGGTGCGGTTGCTGCACCGTCTTGGTGGACGGCAAAGCGATGTATTCCTGCATGATCTTCGCCATGGCGACGCAGGACAGGAAGATCACCACGGTGGAAGGGCTGGCGGACAATGCCGTGCTCGATCCTGTCCAACAAGCGTTTATCGAGGCGGGCGCAGTGCAATGCGGCTATTGCACCTGCGGGATGATCATGACAACCAAGGCGTATCTCTCCAGTGTTGGCTCGCATGTACCCGACGATCTGGAAGCCCGGCGGGCAATCGCCGGTAATCTGTGCCGTTGCACCGGCTACCAGAAGATTGTGGATGCCATTCGGCTGGCTGCCAGCCGCCGGATCGTGGCAGGTTCGGAAAAAGGATAGCGACCATGTCGGAAACCAGCATCATCGGTACAAGTGTTCTTAGACCTGACGCGTACGACAAGGTCACAGGCGGTCGAGGCTTTCCCGTTAACGTCCGATTGCCCGGCATGCTGCACGGCAAGCTCCTGCGGAGTCCGTATCCCCATGCGCGAATATTGCGCATCGACACTTCCAAAGCCGAATGTCTAACCGGCGTCAGGGCTGTGCTGGTTCCCTCGGAAGTCCCGAAAAAGAAGTTCCACCCGGTTTTCTTTTCTCCCGGCATGGCTGCCAGCATGATTCCTGACATGCTGATCTTGAGCGACACAGTGCGCTTCGCAGGCGAACCCGTAGCCGCCGTGGCCGCTACCAGTCCCGAAATTGCCGAAGAGGCACTCGACTTGATCCATGTGGACTACGAGCAACTTCCCTTTGTATTGGACCCGGAAGAGACCATGAAGCAGGGGGCTCCCCAAATCCACCAGCATGCTCCTAACAACATTGCGATGAACCCGTCCTTCGCATTCGGTGATTTGGAGAAAGGCTTCGAAGAGGCGGACTACGTATTTGAAAACACTTACCAGACCCAGCGGGTCCATACCTGCTACATGGAGCCCCGCGTCTGCGTGGTAGACAGCGATACGTTCGGCAATCTTACCGTCTGGTCGTCTACGCAGCACCTGTTCGGGTTACGCGAAAAACTAGCTTCCGCACTGGATATTCAGGTCAGCAAAGTGCGGGTTGTCAGGCCTCCATACATCGGGGGTGGCTTCGGGGGCAAGCTCGATATCGGTTTCATCGAACCGATCTCGGCCTTGCTGAGCATGAAGACGCGTCGCCCGGTGCGTATTGAGCAGACCCGCTACGAAGACTTCATCACCACCGCCCGTAACCCTTTCAAGGTCGTGTTGAAAACGGGTGTCAAGAAAGACGGTACCTTCGTTGCACGTTCTGCCAAGAGCATCCTTGACACCGGCGCCCACGCGACCCACGGAGCCGTAGTGCTGATGGTCCACGGTATGTACGGCTTCCTCCTTCCTTACCGGTGCCCCAATTCGAAATGGGAAGGATTCACCGTCTACACCAATAATATGATCGGTGGCGGCTTCCGTGGATATGGGGTCCCGCAGGCGGCTTTCGCCGTCGAATCCCAGATTGATGAAATTTGCGAGAAGTTGCAGCTCGACCCGATCGAGTTCCGGCTTAAGAATTCTCACAGCGAGGGACAGCCGCACCCCTTCGACCCGAGCTCTAAGCTCGACACTTACCGCTTTGCCGATTGCCTAAAGCAGGGCGCGGAGGCGATAGGTTGGTCGAACGGCCGATCCAGGGCACGGGGCACCGGAACCAAGAGACGCGGGATCGGACTCGCTTGCCAGCCTCTCTGGGTAAGTGGCTGCGTTGGTTTCCCCGACATCTACGAGCACTCCGGTGCTGTCATCAAACTCAACGCCGACGGTACTGCCGACTTGTCTATGGCCACCATTGACATGGGCTCTGGACAGATCACAACGTTGTCACAGATTGCAGCTGCGGAATTGGGCGTGCCCGCGGGAGCGGTCCGCATGACGTACGCCGATACGGAGACTGTTCCCTTTGACGCCCCAAGCCATGCCAGCCGCGTGACCTATTCCGCCGGAAACGCGGCAAAGGTCGCCGCGGGTGCAGCCAAGAAAAGACTTCTCGAGGTTGCCGGTCCGATGCTGAAGACAACTCCTGACAATCTCGAAACCGGTGGCGGCCGGGTCTACGTGAAAGGCGCCCCGGACAGGAGCCTACCGATCGCCGACGTCGTTAAACAGGCGGAATCCCCCTACGTCCGGATGGTGCCAGACGGCATGCAGCGCACTTCCCTCCAAGAGAAAGGCACCGTGATAGGAGTTGCGTCCCTGGCGCCCACTGCTAACCCCTCACCCGCTACTGCCGAATTCGTCGAAGTAGAAGTCGATACTGAAACGGGTGAAGTGAAGGTGTTGCGAGTGGTGTATGCCCATGACATCGGGAGAGTGATCAATCCAGCGGGCGCAGAAGGGCAGGTCGAAGGTGGGTTTCAGCAGGGCATGGGCTATGCGCTCATGGAAAACCTTGTATTTGACCAAGAGAACGGAGCTTGTCTGACCGCGGATTTCCTGAGTTACAAGATGCCTACGGCTTTGGAGATGCCCCCCGAGATCAAGAGTGTGTTCATCGAGTCCAACGAACCTACGGGACCGTTCGGCGCCAAGTCGCTCTCCGAGCCTTGCGCCATCGTCCCGGCTCCTGCTATCGCCAACGCAATTTACGATGCAATTGGTGTGCGTATTCGGGAGCTTCCAATTACACCGGAGAAGATTCTTACTGCTTTGGGAAAGCTCTCGGAGTAATCATCATGCATTAGCATGCGGACTTGGGACAAATGACGAGGGCAACACGGGGGCAGGTAGGATTGCGGTTGTCTCTCAGACGCGGGCGGAGACGCATACGAACTGGTGTTGTGTGGCTGGCCGCCATAGGATTCTTCTTTTTTCGAGAATACCTGTTCTCGATCGCTCTTCCGGGGGAGGACGGTTATACACGCTCGCAGTCGCCGCAACGAGTTTGTCCCAGCCGGTCTCCATTACAAACCACGAAGGTAACTCGTAGGTGAGCATGTACTTCTCCATGCAAATGGGGAAAAGGCAGGCCGAGTACCTTCTGATAGGGAACAACGCGGTCAATTGGAAGAATGGGGACGAAGCATGGTGCGAGAATCCCAGCTGCTAAGGCGATCAATATGACCACCGCGGGCCGGAAGCGCCGCCAACCTTCGGCGGTTAATTGCTCAATGAAAACAGCACCGCCTGAAAACATCGTTGCATACAAAGGGGCCGGATAGAGGACAACGGCGAAGAATCCCAGAAGAATGACAAACGCCCATCCAACGACCTTCCTTCTTGTAGGCCTGGACGACCTAGGTTGGCGGCAGCCCGCAAATCTGCGCTCTCTTTGGAGTGGCTCAATAGATGCTCTCGCCTCTAACAATCCAATCGAGACTTTTACCAAATTTGGCGGCCACACCCAGCAGACAATTAGTGTCGGTGGTGGCTGCGTCGCTTCCGGAACATACGCGGATCATGGCTGAGCGGCTCCACTTCTAGCACGACGATCCTCTTGTAGTCGGTATGCGTGGGATTGATCAGTCAGTTATTTTCGTTAGGCGCGAGTACGGAGGGCACCATAGGAAACAATTTTCTCCCCGTTGCGCAAGCTCATCAAGGTGGAGGGTGCTATCCTAATTCACCAGCTCAAAAGCTTGGACTGGGCGGGCCGCCAGGCACAATTTCATTCCAAAGCCGAGGCAACACTGCTCCGGAAGTGCGGCAATACATCGCCGTACTGCTTGGAATTCGCTGACATAGAAGCGGCGCTGTCGTGGTGCCGCTACGGAATCACCCGCTACTAGTCTCGCACCAGTGTGTAAGATAATAACGATGTTCCACCGTTACCGGCGGTGGAGGTCTGCGGTTGGCACAATTTCTGGCTCGTGTCCGTAGACATTCCTGTAATCACTTCTGAGCGCTGTAATCGTGAATGCAAGTGAGTCCAGGTAATACCTCCGAACTGGCTCGTCCCTAAGTGGATCGTGCAGTAGCAAGTTTTGTGCGATGTAACATTCCTTCAGCGCTGAATCCACTTGGGTAGGCGCCAGCAAGACGCATAAGTTAGCGTGCGCTAGTGGGCTCGCTGGCGCCAGTTCGACCGCTCTCTTACCATGCTCGAGGGCGGCGGAGAGCTGTCCGGCGGCAGTCGCGTGCATCGCCAGATTCCTTTCGCCTGTGGCGGCATCCAAGCTGGTGTCGAAATCGCCCTCGTAAACCAGCAAGGCGCTGCCGCCGATGTGGTCTTTGGGCGTAGCGTTCTTAAACGCCGCCGCAATCTCTTCCTCCGCCAGTCGCACGTCTGTAAGTAGAGTGCTGCCGACGATAACGGTGCCGTGCACGCGAGCCGGTATCTCGCGAGACAAGTAGAGACCGAAGGGTCGGCAGGGCACGTCGTAGAACCCCGGGTCCCACTGCCATCCCGTGATGAACCAACAGTTTTCGGCGGGATGCTGTTCAAGGTAAGCTTTGGCTTCCGGATACGCCTGTCCCATATCGAGCCAAGGCTCGTACTTATACGCCTTGGACGGTCCGCCCCACAGGTCGCTGGCATAGGAGAGATAGTTGGGATAGGCGTGCAATGACGATGCCGCATGCAGCACAAGGAGGCACGGCAGCACGTAGCTCACCCAGCGCACACGCCTGGCTAACTCGACGCATCCATCTGCAACCGCGATCAGCAGAAATGGGAACATGGGTAAAAGATAGCGGACGCCCACGGCAATGTTAGCGTGGAGGCACACGGCCAGATAAACCACCGCGGGAACTAGCAGGAACAGACGCTCACGGCGTTGCTGCCGAAACGTGATCGCTATGCCGAATGCGGCCACCAGAATCATCGCCAGCATGGCGGCCGTGTTGCGAATCAGAAAATTGAGCGGGGTAGAAAACCACGGTGCATGCAAATAGATTTTACCGGCAACAAAAGCCACCGAACTCTGATTCGATATCGCCAATGCCGTGGCGAACCCCTCCAAGTATGCTTGCGGCAACAAGTGGTGATCTTCCAACTCGAGCAGCACGCGCTGGCTGGCGGAGGCCGCAATATGTCGTGGCTCCTGGAGTTGCGCTCCGGGGTACGGGGCGAAACGCATCCCATAACCCACCCAAAGAATACCGACCGCGAGGACCGAGATTAGCGCAATGGCCAGCAGGTTGCGAAGCATTAGTTGCCATCTTGGCCGGTCGCCCTCTGGTTGAGTGAGCGCATCGGTAATTGCCAGAGCCCCGAGGATGGGTACAACGACCACTCCTGAATCCTTCGTTAACAGCGTCAGACCCGCAGCCAGAGCGGTCAACAGAAAGAACAGGGGCTTACGATGCCGGACCCACAGGTAGAATCCCAATACCGCGAACAGCAACATGCACGTGACTGGTATGTCGGTCAGGACCAATGAGCCGTAGGCTAGAATGTTGGGTTCGAAAATCAGCAGCAAACTTGCAACGACAGCGGTGGCAGGACCGAACATCCGCCGCGCCGTGATCCAGACCAGCAGACAAAGCCCCACGGCAAAAACAGAAACTGCCATGCGCGCACTGGCCAACGCCGCGGGCCAGTTCTGGCCATACAGCCAGGTGAGGCTCGCAAACGACTGCTGGAGGTCGTTCCCCCTGTCCGGCGCGCAGTTTACGGCAAAGTTCATGGCCAGCACGGGAGCCGCTGCGATGACCTTGGCTAGAGGCGGATGCTCGGGACTGACCGTAAGATCGCCACACTTCAAGTAGCGGTAGCCGGCGTAAAGGTGCGTGGCCTCATCGGCGGTTTGCGAAAGCTGGCGAACACTGAAAGGCAACTGCCCCAACATGGCAGCGCAAAGCACTGCCGGAATCAGCCACTCCAACCACGGGTATTTTTGGAGCGCACTGTTTGCTTGATCGCCCATGGGCATAGTGTCCAGAGTCGATGACTTCGCTCCAGATCAGCTCATACTAACCTTCCCTCCCACTCGACGCATGTTACTCAGGTTACCTGCGTCACGGTCGATGTGCGCCGGAATGACCAGCCAGTTATTTTCGTTAGGCGCGAGTGCGGAGGGCACCAATAGAAAACAAGTGGGCTGCGCACCACGCGAAAGAAGGCCCTTACAAGCGCGTGAGGTTTTGACGAACCGCTTCCTCAGTGCCTAGTTTATAGAACATAACTTTTCCCGAGGGATCAAGTTGCTGCAACAAGTCAAAGTCGCGAACGTTGCGAGACAATACCGCACATCCATATTTTCGAGCGGTAGCGAAGAGCAGTGCGTCGTTCAAGACACGCCGCCGCTGTTCTATTCCGTATCCCTGGGTCCGGGCCAGCGTGCCGGACAGCACTCCGGCTTCCCGCCAGATCTCGGGATCGGGTGTGATCGTCCGATAGCTGGGCCGGCGGTCGATGACCGCGGCAACTTGCTCGATGATCTCGGGCGTTTGGGAGTGAGCGGGATCGAGCAGGCTGCAGGTCGCCGCCAGTTCCGCTTCTGTGACTGGGGAATGCCATGCCTCGGTCGCCCGTAGCATCGCTTCGCCCCGTTGGGGAAAACGGCCCTGAAGAACATCAATGTAGACGGTTGTATCGTAGAGCAGCTTGGCGGGTCGATGGCTGGTCGTTCCAATGAACTCAAGCTCCGATTCGGCCCGCGGTGTGAGCTGCGCTCGATGTTTGTCGGGTTTGAGCCGCCTGAGAGTGCCTTGAAATTCAGAACTCAAGCTCAGCCTCGCTACCAACGGCGCCGCGTCGCGAAA
>JBEKWX010000132.1:0-8935 GCA_049512675.1 Terriglobales bacterium
AGGTGAATGCGCGTCTTGAAGCCGCGCACCGTGCCCAGATCCAGGGGCAGGAAGTCGAAGAACAGGGTTCGGTCGGTCTCGGTGGCGAGCGAGATCATCTTGCCCTTCTGCTGTTCGGCTGTCTTCTGGAAGATGAACTGCAGATTCGTCGTCTTGCCGCCCAACCCGGCGCCGTAGTAGACGATCTTGCAATTGATCTCGCGTGCTGCGAAGTTGATGAAACTCAAAAGGTTTCCTCAGAAAGTCTAGCGAAAAAGACTCTCGCAAACCACTCCCTCAACGCGCGAGCCTCTCGCTACAAATCCACTCTGACTACAATATCGGTTCCTGCTGGTTTTTATACCACAATGGGGGGTTACGGCGCAGGTTACCCATGTTACCAAGGCAGTTGCCGGTTCCGAGCAGCCAGTTGCCAGTGCCGTTTGCCGCCTCGAGAAGATGGTCTAGGTGTTCGGTGCTGGCAACTGGCAGCTGGCTACTGGCAACTGATTATCGCGCCGTGGGCAGAGGATAGTATCCGCGCTTGGCGTAGACCTTCACGTCCGGACGCTTCACCTGCACTTCGATCTCTCGGTAACCTCCGACGTTCGACCTGGGCGAATAGCCCAGAGTGTACTGGTTGCGTGCGTCTCCGATCGCGCGAGCGTAAGCCTTCTCGATCTCGGCTTCCCCCAACTCGGCGTATACCGTGCCTCCTCCAGTGGCGTTGACGTATTTCGGCAGAATGTCGGTGTACCCGATTGCCCCCCGCGTCTTCGGAATGTGGAGACGCTGCAGCCTGTCGTAGATCGGAATCGCCGCACCTTCCACTCCCACTGCGTATACGGTGATGTTCTGGGTCAGCAGCACTTTTAGCGTGTCTTTGTAACTGGCGACCGAGCCCTGCTCGAATCCGTCGCTGATGATGAAGATGATCTTCCGCCGCGCCCGGTCGCGCTTCGAAAGATCGCGCGCCGCCAGCAGGATCGCGTCATTCAGTACGCGTGCTACCTTGGGCGGCGCGCTTACCGGGGCCACGGGAGCGTCCATCGGGATCCCATTGATGACCGGTCCCTGCGGCCCGAGCGGCCCGCTCGTCACCGGAGGTCCATTATTTGCTCCGCTGAACCCTTTGACCCGGTTCAGAGTCGCCGTCAGCTGCTTGCCCGCGGTTGTGAAATCTGACACCCGCCCGGCGGTGCTGCTGTAGGTGTAAATCCCGACTTCATCGAACTGGCTGAACGCTCCCTGCAAGGCCGACAACGTCTCCTGTACCTTCTTCAAACCTACGTCCGCCATGCCGGTATCGAAGATCACCGCCGCCGACAGCGCAAACGGATCGCTGGTGAAAAACTTCAACGTCTGCTTCTGTCCATTTTCCAGAACTAAAAAATCCTTGGGAAGCAAGCCCGCGATCATCCGGCCTTCGTGGTCCGTTACCGTAACCGGAACCGTTACCAGGTTTGCAGTCACCGTAATTGTGTAGAGATCTTGCCCGGTCTCCAGATCTTTCGGCACGCTGCCTGCCGGCACCGTCCTGACGGGTGGCATTGGCGGCGGGGCTGGATTCCGATCCGTCGAATCCGGAACGCTTCGGGGGAGTTCCTTCGACCCGGTGGTAACGCCGGATCCATCCGCCGGGGGCGCCTCGGGCTTGGACTCCGCATCCGCTTCTTCCCGCGGGCTGGGTGGCGGTATCGGGCGCGTGGCCGAGGGAGCGTCCGGGATGTCCTCGGGTTTCTCTTGCGCCGCCAGGGCGCCCGCCAGCAACAATGTGAGCCCCAGAATTAGTGCCGTGTTAATTTTCGTGGCCATCGCCGGAATCCTCTATTATCTTTCTTGTAGACCCGCGCATCCCAGTTACTGCGCTTTCACTGATTCAGATGCCCAACCGCGCCTCTTTGGTGCATCTAACCGTTACGGGCCCTTACAGGCCCATTACAGGATAGACTAGCAAAGACTCGGAATAAAAACGCTAATGCCTACACTACATTCGAAACCGTGCCTGGCCGCGGGCTTGTTCGCTCTGGCCGTGTTCGTTCTGGTGACGCCGCTGTCGCTTCCCGCCGCCGCGCAGGATTCGCCGGCTGCTGCCGGCACCTCCAACGCCCAGTCGCAAGACCAGCCCGTCGAGACCCTGAAGGTCAACGTCGAAGTTGTGCAGTTGTTCTTCAACGTCAAAGACAAGCATGGCGCGCTGATTCCCAACCTCAACAAGGACAACTTCGACCTGTTCGAGGATGGCCAGCTCCAGACCATCAAGTATTTTAAGGCCGAATCCGATCTCCCGCTGACGCTCGGCATGCTCATCGATTCGAGCGGCAGCCAGACGCGCGTCCTCGAAATGGAAAAGGAAGTTGGAGGTTCGTTCCTCGAGAGCACGCTGCGGCCCAAAGACGAGGCGTTCGTTATCAGCTTCGACGTCGACATTACCCTGCTGCAGGATTTCACGAACTCTGTGAGCCGGCTCAAACATGCGCTCAACACGGCCAGGATCAATACCGGTGGTGTTGGCTGTTCCGGCGGTCCCATCGGCCCGCAGGGACCGATTCCATGCTCCGCGAGCGGCCAACGCGGCACGGCTCTCTATGACGCCGTCTATCTCGCCTCGCACGACGAATTCGCCCACGAGGTCGGCCGCAAGGCGATGATCCTGCTCACCGACGGAGAAGACGAAGGCAGCCGCCTCAAAATCAAAGACGCCATCGAAGCCGCCCAGAAAGCCGATGCCATCTGCTACGTGTTGCTCATCGCCGACCGCGGTTTCTACGGAATGGGCGGCTATCACGGCGATGCCGAGATGAAGAAACTCACGCAGGAAACCGGCGGGCGCATGATCGAAGTGGGCAACAAGATCGAAAAACTCCGCCAGGCGTTCGACCAGATTTCGCAGGAACTCCGCAGCCAGTACAACGCCGGTTACGTGCCCACCAACGCCGTCCGCGACGGCTCTTTCCGTAAAGTCGAGATCAAGCCCAAGCAATCGGACTACAAAATCCAGGCCCGCAGCGGCTACTACGCCACACCCCGCCACGAAGACTAGAGAGAGCACGCCCGGCTGTCCGAGCCGAGCGCAGCTCGCGCAGCTCGCGCAGAGTCGTGCCCCACCCGAGTCGCGCCCCCTTGCGCCTTCCGGAACGCCCTCGCGTTGCGCCAAACCAACCCTCAGGTCTATATTGTCGTCAAATCAACTTCCATCTCGTTTAGCAGCCCCAACCATGCCGCTCAATAACTCCGAGGAGGGAACAACAATGCATAGCTCAACTTTCTCACGTCTGGCTTTGGTCGCGTTTGTTGCACTGAGCGGACAAGCCTTTTCCGCAACGGTTACCGTTGGTTCCTGCACGAGCCCCGTCAAGTTCGCAACCATTCAACAGGCGGTGAATGTTTCTCCCGCCGGAACCGTGATCAAAGTTTGCCCCGGCAACTACCCCGAACAGGTGGTAATTGCCAAGGACCTTACTCTCGAAGGGATCGAATACCAGACCGAGGATGCGGTCGTGATCTTGCCTCCCGCGGGCGGCCTGGTCGCGAACGTGACCGACGTGGACTCGGGCGATTCCGTTGCCGCCCAGCTCGTGGTGCAGAATGCCGGCCCAGTCTCGATCAGCAATCTTACGGTTGACGGAACCGGGAACGGACTTGCCTGCGGTCCCGACGTGCGGGGCATCCTGTTTCAGAACTCCTCGGGCACGGTGAATCACGTCGCCGTGCGCAACCAGGTGCCAAACGGCATTCCAAATGGTTGTGAGGTTGGGGAGTCTATATGGGTGGAGACCGCCGCAGGTCACTCTTCCACCGTGACCGTCGAACATAGTTCAGTTCACAATTACAACAAGAACGGAATCACAGGCAATGATGCGGGCACGAACCTGACCCTCACCGGAAACTATGTTCAGGGGGCGGGCGTAGTTCCGGACGGGGGTGCGGCTCAGAACGGCATCCAGCTTGGTTTTGGAGCCACGGGAACGATCGAGGACAACATCGTGATCGACAATATCTATGGGGATCCAACGGTGGCGGCCTCCGCCGATGTATTGCTTTACGACGCGGCAGAAAACAGCAATATCACCATCTCTGGCAACGTAGCAGGTAATAGCCAGCTTCCCATTGCTCTCTACACCGATAGCGTCGGCGTCTACGGTGACGGCGTTTCCGTCACCGGCAACAAGGTTTTTGGCGCATCGACTGATGGAATCGATGTCTGCACCAACGGGAATACGGTCACGGGAGACACCATCGTCAATAGCGCAGAATCCGGCGTGCACTTGGACGCTGCGTGCGGTTCCACGGGCCATAACAACACTGTAACCGGAAACACTATCCTGGAAAGTGCATGTGCCGGCATCCTCGATGACACAAATGGTACAGGCGGCAACACTATCACTAAGGACACTTACTTCACGGTGCCATTCACACTTATCAGTTCCACCAGCCAATGCAACGTTTCAGCAGGGACGGCCATGCTCGCCAAGACTAAGGCTACGCGCAAATTGAGCCCCGCCAGATAAGGACCAGCAGGATAAAACGCCAGCATAAGAACAAAGCCGGGAATCGGATACAGATTCCCGGCGTTTTTCTTTTAGCGGGTGCGTCGGCTCACCGCGCTTGCGAAAGATCCTCGACGGCGAACAACTGCCCGCGCTGCTCCACCACACCGATACCAATCGAATCCATATCCCGATCGAGAATGTTGGCGCGATGTGTAGGCGATTTCATGAACTGGACGTGGATGAACTCCGGCGACGGCCCCTGAATTACGTTTTCCGAAAGCCAACTGAAATGCGCACCTGCCTGTTTGACCCGCGCCGACAGGCTTGGCTCATCCTCGAAGCCATGCTGCGCCGATCCGCGTTCCGCCATTACCTTCGCGTGACGCCGCGCCGCTGTTGCCAGCAATTCATCCCACCGCAGCGGAGACAACCCGTACGCCCGCCGCGCCTGATTGACCGCAGCGAACAATTCCCGTTCCGCTCGCAACGTCGGTGTCTGGCTATATGCCGGCCAACATAGCATGATTCCCACGATCGCCATCGCCGCCAGCCGGGCTCCGATTCGTATAGTCATCTTCGCGTGTTATGTCTCCACGTCATGTCGTAACAATGAATAGAAACCAGCCCGCAGCGTCCCGGCAAGTTACTAACGTCGCTGAGTTACTGACATGCCACTGAGGTATTGTAGTCACTTATTCTTTTTAGCGCCGGTCCCAATACAAGTCACGGCGATCCCGGTTCAAGACGCGATAATCGTGCCGCAACTCTTTTCGTTCATGCCGCGCCGCCGCGTAGTTGCCGTAGTAGAGATCGCGCCGCAGTTCCCTGCGGTCCCGCGCAATCCTCGCCTCATCGTGCCGAATGTCGCGCCGGTCGCGCCAGTAGCCATCTTCGGCAAACATGGTTCCCGCGCCCAGTCCGATCAACAATAGAACCCCGGCTATTATGCGTTTCATATCTTCCATTCTCCTTGGGTCAGCGCTCCTCTCGATCCTCCGGGGGGTTTTTGCCCGGGAACCGCTTCTACTGCATGCAAACCCGCCTCCCGAAGCCAAGTTGCGTGGTTCCGAATACAAATCTTTACACGGCCACCGCTCCCAGTTGTTACACGGATCTTAACTCGTCAAGATTGTGGCATCTCAGGTTCGGGAGCGCACATCTCACCTGGTAGGGGGAAACGGCTATGCGGACTTATCTCACGTTATTGACGCTGGCACTGGTGGCCGCCTTCGCGCTGGCTCAGGACCCTGGTATGCAGGCGGCGCAACAAGCGGCCCAGCAGGCGACACAAATGGCAACCCAGGCTGCCCAACAGGCGAACGACCAGATGATGCAGGCGGCCCAGCAAGCGAATCAGCAGGCTATGCAGAACGCTCAGCAGGCAGCGCAGAGCACGTCGGCGTGCTACCGCTGTGGCGCCGCCACACCCAAGTTCTCCGTGAAACCCGGCAACTACTCCGCGCCCGTGACAGTAAAATTAAAAGACTCGACCCGTGGAGCGGTCATTTACTACACGACGGATGGTTGGACGCCGACTGCGGCGTCAACTCGATACATGGGTCCGATTACGATTGATTCGACGACCACGCTGCAAGCTATTGCCATCTCGCCCTACGGAGGGCGCAGCCGGGTCGCCACAGCCTTCTACACGCTGAATGGAGTGCCTCCAACGGTGCCGGTGGCGCATGCGGTGGTCGCATCTCCCGGCCCTACTGCAGCGGCGTCCGAGCCGGCGAAAGTCTTGCTGGCTCGGGGCACGGCCGTACCTTTCGTGATCGCTTCCGACGTAAGTTCAAAGACAGCGGACGTGGGTGACAAGATTTCCTTGACGCTCGCCGAGGACCTTAAGGCCGGTGACGTGGTTGTGGTCAAGAAGGGAACTCCAGCGGTTGCAACCGTTACCGAAGTTGACAAGACGGGAATGGGGGGCGCGCCGGGGGAAGTGTTCTTTCAGGTAGACTCGCTCCAAGCCGGCAGCGTTCTTATCAAACTGCGCGGCGAGGCCGCCAAGGAGGGACAAGATAAAGTGGTGAAAGCGGCCGGCCTCATGTTTATCCCGGTTGTTCCTGCGGGCCTGTTCGTGCACGGCAAGGACGCGGAAATCAAGCAGGGTGCGTCGTTCACCGCGTTCGTAGATGCGGACACATTGTTGTCGCCGGCGAATTAGGGCGGGTTCGGCGAGACCTGCGTCTCTCCACCATCCGCATCGCGCCGTCACGGCACTAGCGCGGCGACGCTAGCTGCTTCGCCGGTTCCCCTTCGGCCGGTTCTTGACTGGAATCACAAATTTCAATCCCGACCAGATGTCAGTCACGGCGCAGACTTTCACATCCACCAGTCCAGCATCAAGCCCGCCCCGCCGAACCACATTTTCGGTGAGGTCGGTGGCGACGCCTGAACTCTTCTTCGGCCATGAGATCCACAGCATGCCCGCGGGCGCCAGCGCCTTCGCGGCTGGCAACAGTTCGAGCTCCAGCCCCACGCGCGACTTGGCAAAAAGAAAAATGAAACCTAGGTCTTTGTCCCCGAGGCTCTGGACCCGGCATTTCGCAAGTGCCCCGCTAAGCTTGGTCTTCACTTCGTCCAGCACATGCAACAGGGCCACACGAAAACCATCCCTGATACCCAATTTCTTCGCGAGCGGAGTTCCAGAATATCCAGGCATAGAGGCTGGCGCCGAGACCGGCGAACTGAGAACTGAGAACTGAGAACTGTTCTACTGCTTCGGGGCATAATAGCCCTTGCGGGTGCGCACCTTCAGATTCCTGTCCTGCGCCAGGATTTCGATTGCGCGGTAGCGTCCATCGGCGACGAAATTCGCCGGCTTGTAAGCCACCCAGTACTGGCTGCGCAACTCCTCCTGAATGGAGAGAAACGCATCCGCGACGTCGCGCATCTGGAACGGAAAAAACGCGCGGCCGCCCGTCGCCTCCGCGATGCGCTCCAGCACCTTGTCACCCTTGCCCTTCATGCCGCTGATGTTGGTGCTGATGGTGTAGACAATCGTGTCCGCGCGCTCCGCCATTTCGATGGCTTCCTCGCGCGTTACGTGGCTCAGATTGTCTTCGCCGTCGCTCAGCAGAATGATGGCGCGGCGCACCGGACCCGTCTGCTCCTGCTTCAATAGCTTGTCGCGGCTCGCAAAGTAGAGCGCGTCGTACAACGCGGTGCCGCCGCCCGGCCGCAACATTCGCACCCCGGCCGAAAGATTCCCCGTGTCATCGGTAAAATCCTGTGTAACTTCAGGAGTGGCGTCGAAGCCGACCACGAACGCCTTGTCATAGTGCGGGCGAATGATGGCGTTCAGAAACTCGATGGCCGCTTCCTGCTCGAACTTGAAGCGGTCTCGTACCGAGTTGCTCGCGTCCACCAGCAACCCCACCTGCAGGGGCAGATCGGTCTCACTGCGGAAGCTGCGCAACTCCGCGGGCATTTTATCGTCGATCACTCTGAAGTCGTCTTCCTTCAGATCCTTGATGTAGTGGCCATGCCGGTCGGTCACGGTGAACACCACCCGAACTTCGTTGACGACATGGACGATGGTCGTGACGGACTCATCGGAATCGGACTTAGCTGAATTTTCCGGCGGCGCCGGAGCCTGCGTCTTGGCGTCAGGTGGAGAGTTTGTTTTCGCGGGCGCATTCTGCGGCGCGCTCGGCGTGGACGGCGCCGTCTGGCCGATGAGCGAGCCAGCCAGCACAAGAAAAGCAAACAGAAGCAGAAAAATGCGCGATTTCATCAGGACGATTTGCCGAGAACTAATCTCCCTTGATTATAGCCCGTGGCCCCGCGCTCGAAAGCCGATGATTTCCGTCGAGACGCGGCGAGCCGCGTCTCTACGCAGAGGCTTTGCCGGACGCAGGTTCTGGCCTTGGACCTTCTTGCCGGGCATTTTCCAGGCTATCCAGCAAGTTCTTCAGTTCCTTCGGTAGCGGCCGAGAGAACTTCAACGACTCCTTCGTCCGCGGATGCGCGAACTCGAGCACCGCCGCATGCAGAAAATTTCGGTCCAGGCTCAGCGTCGCGGGCATTCCGGCCGACCGTCGTTTGTTCGACTGCGACCGCAATTCGCCCGGCGCTCCATAGAGCGCGTCCCCCACCACCGGGTGTCCGAGCGACGACATATGCACGCGGATCTGGTGCGTCCGTCCCGTCTCGATCCTCAGTTCGACCAGCGCAAACTTGCCGTACGGCGAGTCAATCTTTCGCTCCACTAAGTAGTGCGTTACCGCCTCGCGGCCGCCGAAACCCCGCGTCGTCATGCGCGTGCGCCGCTGCGCGTGGCGGCTGATCGCGCTTTGAATCGTGCCGCGATCCTGCTTTGGCCAGCCGTGTACCAGCGCAATATAAGTCTTGTGCACCTCGCGTCCGCTGAACTGCTTGGCCAGCCTGCGGTGCGATTCATCGTTCTTCGCCACCACCATCAGCCCGCTGGTCGCCCGGTCCAGGCGATGCACGATCCC
>JBEKWX010000133.1:0-8827 GCA_049512675.1 Terriglobales bacterium
CACCTTGCGGACGTCGAATCCATGGTCCTGGGCGCTTGGTGTATCTACTGCGTCATCTCGCTGGGAATCATTAGTGTTTTGACTCTGCTGGTGGTCGGCGCCGTGATCGTCGGCTCGATGCGGCAGAAGACGGCGTGAGGGTTTGTCCCCTGCCGCGAGTGAGACGGGGCAAGCCCCGTCTCCACACGAAAGTTGTTCAGCCAGGGCCGTCCTTTTCGTGCGCGCCCAGCTTCCACGCTATCTGCCGCAGCATTCCCAACCATACCGCGGTGTCATCGGCGCTCAACTCCAGGCGCCGGACCAGGCGGCGCAACTTTTCTTCGGCTGCCACTGCCCGCGGCTTCACGTATCCGCTGGTGCGCAGAACCGCAAGCAGCATTTGGGTCAACCGTTCCACTTCTTTTGACGTGGCGGACTTCTTTTCCTTTTGCCCGGGTGCAGTTTTTGTCGGCGCTGTTTTCCGTCCTCGCACCACTTCGTACAGGCAGACCGCCACCGCCTGCCCCAGATTCATCGAACCGTGTTCCTCTCGCGTCGGAATCCGCATCACCCAATGGCAGTGGCTCAGTTCCTGGTTCGATAGCCCCACCCTTTCCGAGCCGAAGAGCAACGCCACGGGTCCCGCCTTCAATTGCCGTTTGATCGCCAGCGCGCCCTCGTTCAGCCGTCGCAACCGATGCTGCAACTCTCGCCGTCCCGCCACCGTTGTTCCTACCACCAGCCGGCAGTCCGCGACTGCCTCGGCCACGCTAGCGTACTGTTCCGCCTTCGCCAGTAAGCCCGCTGCGCCGACCGCCGATTTAGCCTCGCGAAACGCCACCTCGTAGGGGTTCACCACCCGCAATCGCCTGAACCCAAAGTTACTCATGGCCCGCGCCGCCGCTCCAATATTCAGCGGATTGCGGGTTGCCACGAGCACCACGCGGAGATTATCGAGGTCGCCAGTCATTCATCTAAGACCATCGACCATCATTCTACGGCGCTCCCGCCCCGCCTACCCACGTCCGGCAACCCCCTGCGACCTCGGCGCTTGCAACGCATCCAATCAACAGTGCTAGGATAGAAGTCCCGACCCACGGGGACCAAACAGTCCACCTGGGCGGAACTCTTAGCTAGCCGAGAACCCTGGAGGATGAATGGCAAGCAACGCCATCTTTGAAGTCACCGACGCTAATTTTGATTCCGATGTGTTGAAGTCCGATAAGCCCGTGCTGATCGATTTCTGGGCCGCTTGGTGCGGCCCCTGCCGCGCGATCGCTCCGATCGTCGAAGAGCTAGCCGGCGAGTATCAGGGCAAAGTCAAGGTCGGCAAAATGGACGTCGACCGTAACGGCGCCACGCCCATGCGCTACAAAGTCACCGGCATTCCTACTCTGCTTATTTTCAAGAACGGACAGGTCGTAGAGCAACTCGTCGGCTACCGCTCCAAAGACGACATTCAGAAAGCCCTCGATCGCCACGTAGGCGCTAAGGTCGCCACGTAGGTTCAGCTTGTCAGCTTTCAGCCGTCAGCTCTCAGTTCGAACGCTTGAGGGCGCAGGCACGCCCCGGCTTTTAATCGCAAGCCAGCAAGCGAGATTCGCTGTTCACTGGCAACTGATTACTGGCAACTGTACCTCAGTACTTCCGCAGCACGCCAATCACCCGTCCCTGAATCTCGACCGACGCCGCGGGGACAATGATCGGCTTCATGGCCGCGTTCGAAGGCTGCAGACGAATGTTCTCTCCCTCGCGAAAGAAGCGTTTCAGCGTTGCGTCGGTCGACTCGATCAGCGCCACCACAATATCCCCGTTGTGCGCCGTTTTCGTCTTCTCGACCAGCACGTAGTCGCCATTGAGAATGGCTTCGTCCTGCATGGAGTCGCCGCGCACTTCGAGCACGAACACTTCCTTCGAGCGCACAAAATCCGCCAGTGAGATGGTCTCGTTGTGCTCCACCGCCTCGATCGGCTGCCCGGCCGCAATCCTTCCCACTAGCGGCAGAACCACCGCCGTGTTCACCGCCATCGACTGCTTCAACTTTCCCCGCGGCGGCAGCAGATCAATCGAACGGCTGCGGTTATAGTCTCGCGTCAGCAGCCCTTTTTTCTCCAGATTGGTAACGTGCTTGTGCACCGTGGCCAGAGAACTCAACCCCATGCCTTCCTTAATCTCTTCAAACGAAGGGGAGTATTGCTTCTCCGCCACGAAGCGCGAAATAAAGTCGTAGAGCTCGCGTTGACGTCGAGTGATCGCCATACCCGCAGCATAGGCGAAGGTAAAGCGAATGTCAATATCGGTAGCGGTGCAGTTTGTCGTGTTGACCCGCTGCCGGTCCGATGGCCGCGTTGCGTGGGGCGTGCACCGCAGTTATACTTGCCTAAGTATTGTCCGGCGAAGGGCATCGGTTTGCCGGGTGCAGGAGGCCGTCTTCAGCAGTACTGGGTTTCGAATACGCAGTGCCCAGGGCCAAACGGCGGACCATGAGTTGGCGGAGCATGGGTTCGCCGGTTTTGCCGAGCGCGCGGCTGCGACTTTATTCTTCACGTTTTTTCCTGCCGATTGCCGTATCTGTGGTTTCCCACTGCTCAGAGTTTCGCGGCTTCCCGTTTGTGGAACCTGTTTGATCGCGCTTCGACCCCTGAAGGGGTCGTACTGCACGGTTTGCGGAGAAGCGCTGCACCTCGCAGCCTGGATTGATCCCTTAGAGGCGGATCGCGGAGAGTCGCGGTGCCTGCTCTGTCAGCGCGTGGATCCTCCTTACGAACGGGCGGTTGCCTACGGCAGCTATGACTGTGAGTTGCGCGACCTCATCCATTTGCTCAAGTTCCAGCAGGTGCGTCCCGCGGCGGCGGTTCTGGGGCGCATGCTGGCGGAGACGATTGCCAACCTGGAACAGGCGATGCCGGTTGGGATGATCGCGGTGGTTCCTGTCTCCCTGCATACGCGCAAGCAAGCGCAGCGCGGATTCAATCAGGCTGAAATGATTGCACGAGGCGCCCTGCGGCAACTGGCGCGTCCGAAAAGGTTCGATCTGTCGACGGGAGTCCTGGTGCGCCGCCGCGAGACCGGAAGCCAGATCGGCCTGACTCGTCATCAACGGCGGGAGAACCTGCGGGGCGCTTTTGCGGTGAGCGATCCAAGGCGAATAGTGAAACGCGACATCTTATTGATCGATGACGTCCTTACTACGGGGACTACGGCCTCGGAGTGCGCACGGGTTCTTCTCCGCGCGGGAGCGGCGCGGGTTTGGGTCGCGACGGTGGCGCGGACTTTAAAGAATTCAGATGTCATCTCGGTATCGGGGAGAGAGTTCTCAGTTGCCGGTTTTCAGTTTTCAGTGAACCCGCCCGACCGTACTGAGAACCGAGAACTGAGAACTGGGAACTGACTTTATGTCGTTGCGCTTACACAATTTCGCTGGCATGCGGCCGCACCTTCCGGCTTCGATGCTGGCCTCCGGCATGCATCAAGAAGGTGATGGCCACGCGCTGCATCAGCCCGTGCTGGTGCTGAACGCCTCCTACGAGCCGATTAACGTTTGTGCGGCGCGCCGCGCCATCGTGCTGGTGCTGAAGGGCGTCGCCATGACCGAAGAAGAAAACGGACACTTCCTGCACGCCGCCCGCGTCGCCGTGCGCGTGCCCTCGGTCATCCGTCTGCTGGAGTATCGCCGGATCCCGCACCAGTCGCGGGCTCTGTCGCGAAAGAACATCCTGCTGCGCGACCGCAACACCTGCCAGTATTGCAGCACCACGCTGCCCTCCGGCGAACTTACGCTGGACCACGTGATTCCGCGCTCGCGCGGTGGCCTCTCTACCTGGGAGAACCTGGTCGCGTGCTGCCATCTCTGCAACCGCCGCAAGGGCAACCAGCTTCCGCACGAAGCCAACATGAAGCCGGCCCGGGAACCCCGTTCCTTCAATCTCCACACCAGCCGCCACATCATGCGCTTGATGGGGCACTCGGACGATAAGTGGAGGAAGTACTTGTTCTATTGAAGGTCTGATTTCAGAAAAGAGGGACGGTCCGGTTCTCCGGTGTACGTACAATGTTCCACGTGGAACACTATGCAGGTAATAATGTATGTACACTAACATACGTACATTGGCGACAGATGTGTCCCTTGGTCAGCAATTTCGCGTTCGGGGTGGGTGCAAGTTATTGATAATGCTAGGGGTCTGGTGTGGCAAAAGAGGCACAGCAATGTAATGTTTACGGTGTAATTATTGCAGGCCACATTATTTGGTGGTCTGGCGGATGATAGCCTGCATCGGCCCATGGGCTCGATGTCCCACCCAGAGAACGGGCTCCCCAACCCGGCCGTGAGTCCACTGGAAAGGTCTCGCCTTAGAGCCATGGTTAGGGAAGCGTGGTAAGGACGGCTTGAAACTTGGCGGCAACGGCTCCCCAGCCATCCTGGCCTCCGAAAATACCACCGGCGTTGGGATGGATTTCGTTTGCCCACCAGTCCTTGTAGTTGGCCTGAGAGTTTGAGAGGGTGTTGCGTAGATTGATGTAGGTTACGTTCTGGAAGCCGGGTTCCTGCGCCAGATTCTGCAGCATTGTGTTGAACCGGTCGATGATGGTGGTCATCATTTTCGTGGTGACGTTGATATCGCTGAAGAGTTTCTCGTCAAAGCCTGGCTTAAGCCACGGGCCCGGCAGCAGCCAACCGCCGCCGAGGAAACCTCGACCGTCAGGGACTGGATAATCGTAGCCGTGCACCAGGATGGGGAAGGTGCGGCCGAGATTCTTCTGACAGAGGGAGTTGATGGAGAGGAGCATCAATCTATAGGCCGCGGCGATGCGGGTGTCGACGACGCCGGCGATGACCTGATCGTTCCAACCGGGGATGGGGAGCAGGTCGATATTGTTGATCAACATGCCGAACTCTTTGCCCGCGATGTCGTCGCCGCCGCCCGAGACCAGAATGGCCTTGGGCGTGGCGCCGAGGGCGACGATCTTGTCCATGCAACGCGCAAATTTATCGAGCTGCCCGACGCTCGAGACCATGGTTTCGATGGGGTCACCCCTGTGAGCCGAAGACTCGATGTTGTACCCGTAGTTGTCGTCGAGCCGGGTGAGGATGTCATGGATGGGATAGTCGAACCATGAGTCGCCGACGGCCAGCAGATAGCCTGCCGTTCGCGCGGTAGTGGAAATGGGAACGGGAGCGGGGGCAACGGCTGCAGCAAGCGGAACCTGGGTGAGCTCGGTTTTGATGGAGAGAGGCTGAGGATGAGCTGCGAGCGCCGCGGCACGGCGTGCGCGGCTTTCTCGACGGCGCGCGAGGATTTCTTCGGCGTGCTGGTCGGCGGCCTGTTGAATGGAAGATTGGTCGTTGTTCTCAGGAGACGGCGGCATTGGGACCCTCCCCATAAATGTCTCCGCAAAGCGGATGCTTCTGACGCTACTGTGCGCTCACACCTCTGTCAAGAATTGTCCCCAAAGAGGCTTTGGCCGAAGGTCTTGTAAAAACTTGAAACCTGGGGTCACTGCGGCTTTGGCGGCTCGGGCGGTTTCTGGTCTCCTGGCTTCGGCTCGGCTTTCTGCACTTCCTGGCCTTCGTAGGTGATCCTTGATTTTGATCCGAAGCGCCGGTAGTTGGTGTACTTGATGATCTCGCGGATCCTTACGCCGCCCATGGAGAACTGGAGGGTATCCTCGGCGCGGGTGTAGGTGGGGAACCAGTACTGGCCGTCGATCTGTTCGCGCCAGGTGGTGAATTTGGGGAACAGGTTCTCGCTGCCTCTTTTGCCCTTGTGGATATCGGGTACGGTTTTGCCATACGTTTCCACGATCTGGAAATCGTGGTTGTCTACCCAGATTCGGCCCTGGAAATAGCGCTTCTTGCCGACGATCTGCTTGGGCGCAATATCGAAGACGTAGGTGCTCAGTTCGTCCTGCTTCTGCTGGCCTACGTAGAGGATGTCGTACTCCCCGATTTCGTCCGAGGTCAGCACGAAGGGGAGGCGGTTCTCGATGTCGTCGAAGTCTTCCTCGGTCATTTGGATGCGTTGCAGCGTGGGCTGCGGCGCGAAGACTACGTTCTTGGTCTTGCGTCCCTTGTCGTCGAAGGTGACGTCGAAGACCTGCTGGTAGGCGCCGTCCGGGGTGTCGCCGTCCAGGGTCATGACTTTTACGTCCTGCCGGTAGGTGTACTGGTCGCGCGCCTCCTTGAACTCCTTTTCTTTGGTGGCGAAGCGCTTGATGATTTCCTCGACGGTGATGCCCTGAGGTTGAGATTTGTCTAGGGGGCCCTCTTGCGCTTGTGCCACCGGGGACAACATGATGAGCGGCAACAGGACGCTAAACAGTGCGGACAGAGATCGCAAGGGGAACGTCTGGAACGCAGGGCGGGTAGGGAATCTCATAAACCCTATTCTAACGAAAAGAGAGCTAGCGAAAAGGGAGCACGGAGAACTTAACGGCAGCTCCCACCCCCAGAGCCGCCGTGCATACGGCTCTTCAGAGGGGGTGGAAGACTGCAGTTCTGCCTACTTCATTCGATGCGGCTGAGGTGGGAAGGAGAGCGGGATTTACTTTTCTTTACTTTCCTTCCGCAGGGCCTTGGCCATTCCCCACTCGACCAAGCTCTCAGCTGTCAGCTCTCAGTAAAACCCAATAGCCGTTCGGTCCTTACTGACAGCTGAGAGGTTCTCTTGTGGCGTAAAATCGTCTGCACTGGAGGCGCCTTGAGTTCGCTGTTGCCGATCTTTCCGCTCGAACTGGTGCTGCTGCCGGGGGTTCCGCTGCCGCTGCACATTTTCGAACCACGATATAAGGAAATGATTGGGGAATGCCTGGAACAGAAAAAGCCGTTCGGGGTGGTGCGGGCGTCCTCCGATGGAGTTGCCGACATCGGGTGCACGGCCGAGATCATGTCAGTTACGAAGAAATATGACGATGGGCGTATGGACATCCTGACGCGCGGGGTGGAGCGCTTTGAGGTGATCGAGGTGAACGAAGATCGAGCGTTTTTGCAGGCTGAGGTTACGGTGGTGCGGGACGACGACGAACCCGGCAGGCCGGCCGCCGAGATGGTGACGCAGGCAGTGCGGTTGCACGCGGAGATCGCGAAACTGGCCGGGGCCGAGCCTTCCGGGCCAGACGAGCACGACGGCAATCTATCCTTCTTACTCGCGGGATCGCTCCCGCTGGACCTCGACTTTAAACAGAGCCTGCTTTCGACGCTGTCGGAAGCGAAACGTCTGGAGGCGGTGGTCGGCTATCTTGAAGCGATTCTGCCGGGACTTCGGCGGGCGGCGCAGGCGCGGTGGAACTGAATACAGCCGTCAGCCATCAGCCGTCAGCCTTCAGTCTTCAGTTAAATCAAGTTCTTACTGAAAGCTGACAGCATTCTTCAACGCGTATAATCCGCATAAGGCTTTTTCCCGTGGGGGGCCAGCATGAGTTCCGCTCGGACTCTTGGCGAGTTGCGCCAAAGTCCTTTCACAGAACAACGTCTCGGTTCACGTCGCGTAAAAGATGAGCTGCGCGAGAACCTGATGTCGCGGCTGCGCGAGGGCAGCACGATATTTCCGGGCATCGTGGGGTACGACGACACGGTGGTGCCTCAGATCGTGAACGCGATTCTTTCGCGGCACAATTTTATTCTCCTCGGATTGCGCGGTCAGGCTAAGAGCCGCATTCTGCGCGCTCTCACGGCGCTGCTTGATCCGCAGATGCCTTACGTTGCGGGTTGCGAGATCCACGATAACCCTTACGCTCCGATCTGCCGGCGGTGCCGCGAACTGGTGGCGAACGAAGGAGACGCTGCGCCGATTGCCTGGCTGACGCCCGAGCACCGGTACGTCGAGAAGCTGGCCACTCCGGATGTCACGATCGCGGACCTGATCGGCGATATCGATCCCATCAAGGCGGCGCGCGGCGGGCACGAACTATCCAGCGAGTTCACCGTGCATTATGGATTGCTGCCGCGCGCCAATCGCGGAATTTTTGCGATTAACGAGTTGCCGGATCTGGCGGGCAAGATTCAGGTTGGACTTTTCAACATCATGCAGGAAGGCGACGTGCAGATTAAGGGATATCCGATCCGGCTGGCGCTGGATGTCGCGCTGGTGTTCAGCGCGAACCCGGAAGACTACACGGCGCGCGGGAAGATCATTACGCCGCTGAAGGATCGCATCGGGTCGGAGATTCGGACGCACTATCCGGCGACGGTGGAAGAAGGGATCGCGATTACGGCGCAGGAAGCCTATATTGAGCGCGAGGTTGACCACGAAGGATCCCGGCTACATGTTCCGAAGTATGTGCACGAAGTGATCGAGCGCATTGCTTTCGCGGCGCGCGACGATAAGAAGATCGACAAGCGGTCGGGGGTGAGCCAGCGGCTGCCGATTTCGGCGATCGAGAACGTGGTATCGAATGCCGAACGGCGCGCCCTGACGCATGAAGAGAAGTTTGTCGTGCCGCGGATCAGCGATATCTACGCCGCGCTGCCGGCGATTACGGGCAAGCTGGAACTGGAGTACGAAGGCGAAATGAAGGGCGCGGATCACGTGAGCCGCGAGCTTATCCGCACGGCTATTGCCAAGACGTTCGATGCTTATCTGCACGGCGTCAACTTGAGTCAGGTGGTGCAGTGGTTCGATTTGGGCGGCGAGATTCAACTCAGCGACAATGCCGGAGCCGAGGAAGTGCTCGAAGGCCTGAGCCAGATTCAGGGGCTGATGGAAAAACTCGTTAAGCTGAATGTGGGACCGAAAGACAGCAGCGAGATGCAGGTGTCGGCGGCGGAGTTCGTTCTGGAAGGGCTGCACGCGCACAAGAAAATCGGACGCAACGAGGAGCGCGTGTTCACGGCGGGAGAGAAGCCAATCAA
>JBEKWX010000134.1:0-8812 GCA_049512675.1 Terriglobales bacterium
GACTTCCGTTTGCAAAGGCTGAACGAATTTCGCAAGGATGCCTCGCAAGCGGTCCTCGGAGAGTTGCTCCTTGACCGTATCGAGAACGTCTCGCGGGATCCGCGAGGGAGTTTGCGGTTGGTGCAGAACAGCGGACTTGGCCGCCAGTTTTTTGGGAAGTTGTTGAGCAGCGGGCGCGGGCATTTCGAGTACCCTCCAATCATCGGGACAGGATTCCAATCCCCAAAAGTTTTCTGGCCGGTCGAGCTGTGCGCCGAGCCGGAAACCTTGTCCGTCGGGCTGGCAGAAAACCACGTAAGCCGTAGCCTCCTGGCCTCCTCGGCCGTGCAGGCGCAGGGCGCTTCCAGTATTCAATTTCAGCGGGAGGCGGAGCGCACACCCATGGGCGTTGACCACCAGCGTCTCACAGACCTCGGAGAACTGGGTATTGGGCTCCATGCTGGTGACGAGAACGGGAACTTGGATGGGTACCCTTGAGCTACGACGTATTACGGAGTGACCGTTGGGAGCGGGCATAGTGATCCTCTGCTTGGCGAGGCTTGCGCAGCGGCCAGTTCTTCGAGCCTCTGCATTAAAGTACCGCGATGTGATGGCCGATGCCTCTCTCGGGAGTGTGCTTCCAAAATGTTCGAGAGTACACGCGCCAGACTGCCCATTTGTCAGAACTGCAATGTACCTTGGACCGAACGCTGGCTGACCCTCCCACCGAATAAGAAACAACGAGTGCGAATTAGCCCTTTGCCGGAAATCAAGGATGGCTTCATTACTTCGGTTACCTGTTGCCGTGACCTAAAGCAAACGAAAATAAACTCCTATGAAGCTTTGGTGTCTGCTGCTTGCGTTGGTGTGGGTGGCCGCGGCCTCGGGGACTGCCCACGCGAAGCAGCTTGCGATCGTAGCGGATGCGGCAAACTCCACCACCAATCTCACGAGCGCCGAACTGGTGAAGATCTTCAACGCGCACACTCGCATCTGGCCGGACGGGAAGCCCATCACGATCGTGCTGCGCGATCCGTCGTCCGCGGGCATGCAGCTCATCTTGAAGAGAGCCTTCAACATGACGGCTGATGAGGTTCGCACCTTCATTAACACGCACGCGGGGACCATTGTGTTGGCAGATTCTGATGATGCCGTCCAGCGTTTTGTCGCCAACACTCGAGGAGCAATTGGGGTGGTGGATCTCTACTCGCTTACCAAGGATGTGCGGGTGATGAAAATTGACGGCAAGTTGCCGGTCGAGCAGGGCTACCTACTGAGGGGAAACTAGTCATGATTCGAGGAACGACGATTTGCAGAATGATCTGCCAGCTGTTCGCCGTCAGTTTGTTGCTTTCCGCCGGAACTGTGGCTGCTCAAACCAGTGGGCGAGCGGACGTACTGCCCCTGACGACTAAATCCGAAGAGGTTCGGCGCCTGGTGGAGAAGGCTTGGGACCTCGACCTCGACCAGGTTGAGCAGGAACAGGCGATTGAGGTTTTGCGGAAAGCGCTAAAGATCGACCCCAATTTCGCCATGGGACACGAGCTTCTGGCGGAGATCAGCTTGGACCCTGCGGAGCAGGTGCGCGAGCAGCAGAAAGCATTTGCTACCCGCGGTCACGCCAGTGCCGGCGAGCGATTGGTCGTCGAATGGCTGCAGGACGCGGCCGATCACAAGCTGATTCCGGCCATCACCAAAATGAACGATGTGCTCAGCCGCTATCCCCACGACAAATGGGTTGTCTTTCTGGCGAACTGGTGGTTGACCCAGCAAACGCAGTATGACCGGGCGATTGCGGTCTTTGAGAATTCGGGGCTCGACTCTCCCGGCCTCATGAACAACGTTGCTTACACCTACGCCTACACGCGGCAGTTCGAGAAAGCATTTGCGTTGATGGACAAGTACGCCGCGGCGCTGCCCAAGGATCCGAACCCGCAGGATTCCTACGCTGAAATTCTGCGCCTAGCGGGGCGGTTCGATCAGGCGATCGAGCACTACCGCGCCGCGTTGACCCTCGATCCTGGCTTCTATTCGTCACAATTCGGAATCGCGGACACCTACTCGCTGATGGGAGACCAGGTGCGGGCGCGCCAGGAGTACGAAATTAGCTTCAAGAAATCTTCTCTGCCTGAACTGCTCCGTATTCAATGGCAGACGCGAGAGGCCATCACCTTTGTCCGCGACGGCGACTTTGCCGCAGCTGACCGCCTTTTTCAGGCCATTGCCGACGACGCGCATGCCAAGCACATGAGCCAACCGGAAGCTGACGCCTGGCGGCAAATGGCGCTCTACCAGCCGCGCCCCAAACAGGCGATCGCGCTGCTGGCCAAAGCCCAGGCGGCCGCGCAGCAAGGCAAGAATGCGATGGCGGCCGCAATCCAACAGGAATTGGCCCAGATCCTGCGTGCCGGTGTCGAAGTCGAGATTGACATGGGCAACAAAGAAATGATGGCTTCCAGTCTGGCGCACCTGGCTCGGATGTCGCGGAATTCAAGCGACAAGATTATCGACTCCGCTTACCACGGAGCCGCGGGCGCGGTATTGTTCTCCGACCACAAGTACGCGGATGCCATCGCGCATCTGGAAGAAGACACCAACAATCCATTTTCGTTGCAACTGTTGGCCGAAGCTTACCAAAAGACCGGGGACAGCTCCGACGCACAGCGCACCACCGAAACGCTGGCGAACTTTAATGATCCGACGGTGGAGCAGGCGCTGGTGGTACCGGCATTCCGGAAGTGCTACCAGGATCCCTCTTGCAACACCAATTTCAAGGGTGTGTCGTTGAGGAAGTCATTCCCGAGAACGTTCTAAAGCGTAGGCTATGACGGTTAGCCGCGCGCTAGCGGGAGGGATGCCCGGCCGCGGCAATATCCTGCAGCAGGTCGGAGGCCCGCCAGTCGGAGCCGCGATACCACCTGAAAATCTTTCCATCGGGAGAGATGACTGCGGTGCTGAGCGAATGCGTGATCAGACCGCCTTCTTCTTTATAGGTCAGAGCAAAATAATCGGCAAATTCAGGTAACTCGGCTGGCGGAATCGTAGAAAACTCCCAATGCGTAAAGAGCGCGGAATCCTTGCTTCCGGCGCAGGAGAAGCCGTATGCGCGCAGAACCTTTGGCGTGTCATGAGCGGGGTCGAAGCTGATGCTGAGCAGGTGCGTTCTACCGTAGCGTGCTGGATCGGCACGGACCTGGCCGTCGATCGCGGCGAACTCATGGCTGACGCGCGGGCAGAAGTCGGCGAACGGGCAGCGCGTGTAGATGAGCGTGAGCAACAGGGTCTGACCACGATACTGATGCAGCGAGATACGCTTGCCGTTCTGGTTGATGAGTTTGAAGTCCGGCACTCGGTCGCCAGGATTCGGGATATGCTCGGTCGCGGTAGGCGTGCCGGCGGGAGCTTTCGAGTGCCCGGTAACTTTGACGTTCTCCAGCCAGTACTTGTCCGGCTCGACGATGACATCGGCGGTGATGGAGTCGCCGGGCTGCAGTTGATCCAGGGTGGAAGGAGGCTTGATGGTGTAGGGCATGATCATTGCGTCCATGAAGCCGGCGATGGGTTCGTTATCGATGTTGGCGGTGCCGGCGTTCTTGTCTACGGAGATGACCTTGCCCTTGAGGGCATAGCGCTTGGCAGCGGGTTGGCCGGTGGCGGCGCCAGGCTGCGACGGTCCGCGGTTGCAGGCGAGAGAGAAAGCGAGCAAGGCGCCCAGGCAGAACTGGGCAAGACGTGGTGACGAATTGAGTGGGCTGTTCATAGTGGGACTTCATTTTATTATCTCCGACCATTGACTTCGACGTCAGTAGGGGAATCCAATCGGATCAATCCTTCAAATCCGCATTAATCAAGACGGATTCTTCTCTGGAACGCTCCGCAGGAAGAGCACACCCGGGATAAAGGATCACTTGTTTGAATTGGCTGCCAAACTGTCGCGCGAGACTGGCTTTCCATGAACCCAAACCGTGGCGATGCTGTCGTACGCATCCAACCTTTCCAACGGCGATTTTTTCAACAGGAGGAGATTGGCAATTTTTCCGGGCTCGATGGTTCCGAGTTGCGAATCGATTTTGAACTTCCGTGCGTTACTGATCGTGGCGGCTTTGAAAATCTGTACGAGAGACAACCCGGCCTTTTGAAGTTGCTGCATCTCCTGGTAGCCGTTCAGGCCAGGGAGATTTCCGTAAGTCGGACTCGACGGCGTATCCGTGCCAAAAAGAAAGTTGGCATCTTTGCTGGCCAGGTAAGCAACCACCTGGCGCACGCGGCGGAGAGGGCCCTGCTGGATCCCTTCAAGCATGGCCGCGTCCGGAGTGTCGTCATCATCCAATTCTTTTTTGAACCACTTACCCTCGGGAGAGTTAAGCCACTCCAGCATCTCCTTCGGGATGACCTTGGGGATGGCCTCAATCTTCAAATATTCGGGATCAAAATACGCCAGCAGTCCCTGCAGGACCTGGATCGTAGGTTGATACCCAATTTTCTTTTCCACGATTCGATCGAGGACTTGCTTGATCTCGACGGGAAGTTCAGTCGTCTTGTCGAGATCTCCCCAGTTCCACATGCCATGCGCAAGAACGTCAACGTTCCCCTCGACGCCGAATTTTTGCGCTTCAAAGGAGTTGGCATGAATCATAAGCACCAAGCCGGCCTGCGTCGCATCCTTGCGAATGTCTGCCAACACGTTGGGGCCCATCACAGGTAGGTTTCGGTCGCGCCCAAAGCCGCGCTCAAAGTAAGTTTTAACGCAGATTCCGCCGGAGCTCTTCACCCTGGCCACATCCGCAGCCGGAGTGTGGTCTTCCGCCTTATATTCAGACGGAATACTGGAAGCTTGCTGGGGATCGTAGATAAAATTCGGAAACACTTTGAACCGTTTTGCCGGCGGCGCAAACGACATCGGATAGCCATTTGCAAAAGGCAAAGACTCGCCACAATCATATAAATCGGGGTGCAGAGGCGCCTGCCTGAAATCTTCCGATACCTGGTGATCGACCACCGCCAAATCCACAACGGTCGTATAGCCGTAATAAAGATACGAGCGTGGGAGCTGTTGGTAGTATGCCTTGATCATCGGCTTGCTTCCATCCTGATCAAAGCTCATGCCAGGAACAGAAGCGAGGTGGACGTGCGAGTCGATGAGGCCCGGAATAAGAAACTGTCCTTTTCCGGAAACCACGGTCGCGCCGAAAGGCTTCTTCGCCCCTTTTTTTCGTTCGACGCGGACGATGCGGTCGTTTTCGATTAGCACGCTGCCCTTCTCGACGTGATCGAGTTCCTCTGGGGAGATGATGGTGACGTCAGTGATCCACGTTCGGCTCGCCTCTTGGTTCCAGGCAGGACCAGTCATGGCCAGGACTGCGAAAAGCGACGCAAATATAGTGGGGAATATTCTCATCCTGACCCTTCTACCAAGATAAATGAGATGCCCACAATTGCCGGGGCACGTTCAGAACTTGGAGCCAATTTCGCAAGTCGATGCTAGCGGTCTAGCAATGGGTCCCCTGCGACAGGCCACCAGGAAGAGCCTAGAACTAAGGGCCTTTTCTCTCCATCAAATACGACTTTTTGTAACCCAGATAATTCTCGGCGTAGCGGAGGATTGTCTCCTGGTCTTTTTCATTCAGGCGAAGTCGGAATTTTCCTGGGGAGCCCATCCAGAGAGAATTCGGCTCTACGATTGTTTTCTCGGGGATCAGGGTGCCGGCGGCGATGATGGAGCCGGATCCGATGACGGCGCCGTTGAGGATGATGGAGCCCATGCCGATGAGGCAGCGGTCTTCGACTTTGCAACCGTGCAGGATGGCGCTGTGGCCTACGCTGACGTAGTCGCCGAGATAGACACCGTATTGTTCCTTCATGCCGTGGAGTACGCAGTTGTCCTGAATGTTGGAGTAGTGGCCGACGCGGATCTGATGGACGTCGCCGCGGAGGACGGAGTTCATCCAGATGCTGGAGTGCTCGCCGAGAATGACGTCGCCGATGAGCTGGGCGGAGTCGTCGATGTAGCAGGTGTCAGGGAACTGGGGAGTGACGCCTTTGTAGGAGCGGATCATGGGCTTGCCAGACGACGAGACAACATACCATGAATCAGGTCTCAGGTCTCAGGTTCCAGCGGGTTTCCTGAGACCTGAGACCTTGCACGGCGTATGCGCATCGGGCTCGATGATTTATTCTTTTGATTGAGCTGACACCTGAGACCTAAGAACTGAGACCTAGCAATGAAAACTGGCATCATCGGTCTGCCGCAGGTCGGCAAGACATCCTTATTTCGCATTCTGACGAAGGCGAATCTTTCCGAGCACGCGTTTGCGAACCCGCGCGAGGCGCATATTGGAGTCGCCAAGGTGCCCGACGAGCGCCTCGACAAGTTGGCCGCGCTCTACCATCCGAAGAAGTTGACGCACGCCTCGGTCGAGTATGTGGACGTCGGCGCCATCGGCCAGGACGCGCTGAAAGAGACTGCCTACATCGGCCATCTGCGGCAGGTGGACGCGCTGATTCACGTTCTCCGGGCGTTTGAAAACGATGCCATTCCGCACGTCGGGCCTATCGATCCGCTGCGCGATATCAAGAATGTCGAGTTCGATCTCATGGTCAGCGATCTGGGCCAGATCGAAAAGCGGCTCGAGCGCCTCGAAAAAGACTTGAAGAAGATGAAGACGCCCGAACTTGAGAAAGAAAACGAACTCCTGATCAAGGCCAAAACCTTTCTCGAAACCGAGAAGCCTTTGCGCGAAATGGAAATGACTCCCGACGACAAGAAGCGCATTCGGGGTTTCATGTTTCTGAGCGAGAAGCCGATGCTCTACGTGCTCAATATCGGCGAGAGCACCGAACTCGGGAAAGACCTTGAAGCGGCGGTTGCGAAATTCAATTTGAGCGAAGTGGCCGCGCGTCCGAATGCCGGGGCGAGTGCGATCTGCGGCAAAGTGGAAGCTGAACTGGCGGAGATGAGCGACGAAGACGCGGCGGAATTTCTCGGCAGCTATGGACTGACGGAAAGCGGACTCTCGCGGCTGATCCGCAAGAGTTATCACCTGCTGGGGTTGATTTCGTTTTTCACGGCCGGCGAAGACGAATGCCGCGCCTGGACGATTCCGCTGAATACGCGTGCGCAGAACGGCGCCGGCGCGATTCACTCCGATCTGGAAAAACACTTCATCCGCGCCGAGACTATTCGCTGGGATCAGCTGCTGGAGGCGGGCTCCGAGGCCAATGCCCGCGCCAAGGGAACATTGCGGCTTGAAGGCAAGGATTATATTGTGCAGGACGGGGATGTGATGCACATACGGCACAGCGGGTAACCACAAGTTGCTTTTGGCGGGTAAGAATTGGGCAATTTGTGGGTGTACCCCCCCAGCCGAATTGGGTTAAGTTGTTCACAGTAAATAAGTTAGAGGCAAAATATTCAAAAGATGGGACTTAGCGGAAAATTCTGCGATTTGGCGTGCACTTGCGGGGGTGCTGACCGGGGCCATATGTTGTCAAATAGCGGTGAAAAGTTTGCGTCCGGAAATTCGTTCGTCTCTGGAGACTGGAGCAGTTCTCGATGGTGCACTGTCGAGATATCTTCGCACCGATTGGGGTGCGGGTCTGTGATGACGGTACGAGAAAAATGTGATGGATAGAAAGTACCCAGTCACTCAGTACCCAGTACCCAGAGAAACGGCACACGGCGGTCATATGATATGGCTCAGCATTTCAAGGATTTCATCGTGTGGCAGAAGGCCATGGAGATGGTCGCGGAAATCTATAGGCAATAATATGCGTGACAAATCAGACGATTTAGCTGTAATAGCTCAGACTTGATCTGACACTCTGGTTATAGTTCAAGCGGCTGTTTCCTCAGCCGCGCCTCCGCCTGCGCTGCGCTGCGCAGGGCTCCGCTCCGGCTCCGGCGCGGGAGTCGAGAACGAGTCGAGCATTTTCTCCCGCGCCAAAGAAACCGAATCCAAAAAAGTCTGCATCGGGGTCTTGCCGTAGCAATACTTGCCCGAGTGCGATCGTGTCCGATTGTACTCGGCCAGCCAGTCCTCCAGATCCGCCTGCAATTCCTCCAAGTTGGTATAGAGTTTTTTCCGAAACGCAGTGGCGTAGAACTCGTCCTGGATGGTGCGATGGAAGCGTTCGCAGATGCCGTTGGTCTGCGGGTGCCGAGCTTTCGTGCGGCTGTGATCGATGTTCTCCACCGCCAAGTACAGTTCGTACTCGTGGTGCTCGCGCTGGCCACAGTATTCCGTGCCACGATCGGTGAGCACGCGCAACAACGGAATCTCGTGCTCTTCGAAGAACGGCAGCACGCGGTCATTGAGCAGATCGGCCGCCACCAGGGCGGTCTTGCGATCATAGAGTTTGGCGAAGGCGACTTTGCTGTAGGTGTCGAGAAAGGTCTGCTCATAGATGCGACCTACGCCCTTGATGATGCCGACATAGTACGTGTCCTGGGCGCCAAGATAGCCGGGATGCGCGGTCTCGATCTCGCCGTGGGCTTCCTTTTCCTCGCGCGCTCGTTCCAGGGCGCGCAGCTGATCCTCGGTGAGCACGAGATGTTCCTGCGCGGCTTTGGCTTCCAGAGCCTTGAGCCGTTTACGAAAGGTTTCCAGATCGTGTCGCAGCCAGACGCTGCGCACTCCGGTCGGGGAGACAAACAGGCCGCGGCGAGTGAGTTCGTTGGCCACCCGCACTTGGCCGAAGGCCGGCTTCTCCAAGGCGATCTCCAGCACCGCCTTTTCGACGTGTTCTTCGACCCGATTGCGGGGACAGGGTTTGCGTCGGCTGATCTCGCGCAATGCCAACTCGCCACCCTTCTCGTACAACTCTTTGAAACGGT
>JBEKWX010000135.1:0-8802 GCA_049512675.1 Terriglobales bacterium
AAATCTTTCAGGGCAACCTCTTTGCCGTTCTCGTCCGTCGTACTGAAGTCCGGGGATTTATCATTAACCTGCATATGGAATTTTCTCCTCGCCGGTCGTTGTTACATCGCAAGTTATATCGCAACCGGATGCTTGCCGTCACCTTGGCGGCCTCGGCCTGGCTTGCCGGTTCATGGCTGGTGGCTCAAGTTTCAATACCGCAGTTTGGGCACAAGCCGGCGTCCACCAAGGGACCGCGCTCGCTGGGGCTGATCCAGCTTTCGCCCGACGGCAAGAAAGGCCGCATCATTCCCATTGCCATCATGGTGGACGGAAAATTTTACGATGCTGGTTCGTATAAAGCTGCGCCTGTTCCCATGGCTCTTGACTTCGGGATCGTCTATGAAGGTTTTCGCAGCGGTGTGTCGCAGGGCGTCCTCACCATTACTCAGCCTGGACAACTCAACCACGTTTGGATCGCCGAAGGCACGTGGATTCCCGCGGGATCGAAGGCTTTGGAGAGACACAAGAAGTACTCGACGCCCGTGATCGCAGACGAAGACAAGAACGGGCCACCTGTACTTCACCGCCGCGCCGAGAGGACAGATTCGGATAGCAAGGACAACGACAAAGACAAGGACAAAGATAAAGATAAGGATCAGCAAAAGCCTGCTCCTGCTCCCGCGTCGCCGGCTACTGCGCCTCCTGCCAGCGCGCCGAGTTCGGCAGATAGTGCCAAGGCTCCGACGCCGCCGGAGACCGCTAAGGCGTCTGCGCCAGCTTCCTCGTCTACTGCGTCAGACGAGCCGGTCGAAGGACCGAATCAGGATCCGAATCGGCCGCGTCTGCGACGCGGAATGCCGGACTCAAGTGTGCGCCGCGATACTTATCCGACTTTCGACGCTTTGGCGGTCGCAACTCCGGGCGCTGCCGCTGCCGGCACAAAGAGGCCCGATGCGAAGGCGGCAAAGGATTCCGCCGCGGCTTCGCCGCCGATCACCTTGATCTTCATCCCTGCAATTTCCGATGCCAGCGGGCCCGATCCTCGTCCTTACACCTATGATGTGAAGCCGGCAGAAGAAGCCATCTATCGCAACAAGATGCTTGATCTGGCTGCGGCGCAAATTCGTGGCCAGGCAAGTGCGGCGACGAAAGATGCTGCCGCTACGCCCAAGAGATCATCCATGACGAAATCGGCAGCCAAATCGGGCGGCAAGTTGCCCACGCCGGTCTTCGACGATGTGAGCTTGCGCATCTTTGATCTTTCCAACTCGAACGAGCCGGTGCTGGTGCTCTCGGCGAAAACTCACCCGGTTGTTGGTTCTGCCGGTGTCCCTGCCAGCGCCACCGGAAACGTCGAAGAGCCGAAGGAGATCACGCTGATCGCCCGCACCAACCTAGAAGGCGAGCTAAGGAAACTATTTTTCTCGCAGACGGATTCGCGGCATCTCGACGCCACTCCGCGGATGGAGCTGATCGACGCGGTCGATGCCGACGGCGATGGCCGCGGCGAGTTGCTGTTCCGGCGCACCTTCGACGATGGCAGCGCCTACGCTATCTACCGCGTCACCGCGGATCGGCTTTGGCCGCTGTTTGAGCCAACACCGTAAACTCAATCTGGTGATCGGGTGATCGGGTGATCTAAAATCAAACTCCTTTGACGTTCGATCACCCGATGGCCCGATCACCTGATGACCCGATTGCTTCATTTACAATGTCTCCCTCTCGGGAGTGAGACTATCCGTACTAGTTCTCGTATCGCCCTTCTTGCTTGCCTCTCGGCTGGCTTCTGCTTTGCTCAGGATCAGGATCTCAGCAAAGTTCAAATCAAAGTTTCGAAAGTTGCCGGCAGCGTTTACATGCTGGAGGGCGCCGGGGGCAACATTGGCGCCTCGGTTGGCGATGACGGCATTGTTATCGTTGACGATCAGTACGCTCCGCTGGCGGAAAAAATTCAGGAGGCGCTGAAAGGTATTACCGACAAGCCGGTGCGCTTCATTATCAACACGCATTACCACGAGGATCATACGGGCGGGAACGAATTTTTTCAGAAGCAGGCTCCCATCATCGCGCAGGACAACGTCCGCAAGCGTTTGGAAGAGGGCGGCCAGGCGGGCAACGGCGGGTCAGTGCATTTCGAAGCCCCGCCGCAGCCGAAGGGCGCGCTGCCGATTATCACGTTTGATCACGACATCACCGTGCACTTGAACGGAGAAGACATCCGCGCGCTGCACTTTCCGGCCGGGCACACCGACGGCGACTCGGTCATCTATTTTCCGAAGTCGAACGTGGTGCACATGGGCGACGATTTCGTGACCTACGGCTTTCCCTTCATTGACGTGGACAGCGGCGGCAGCATCGACGGCATGATCAGCGGGGTCGAGGGAGCCATCGCCCAGCTTCCGCCTGACGTGAAGATCATCCCCGGCCATGGCGGGGTTTCGAACCTCGATGACGTGCGCGCCTATGTGAAGATGTTGAAAGAAACGCGGGCGGCGGTGCAGGATGCGCTCGCCAAGAAAATGACACTGGAGCAGATGAAGGAGAAGAAGATTCTCGATCCCTGGAAAAAGTATGCCGGAGAATTCGTCACCGCAGATGTGTTTCTGGAAACGCTGTACAACTCGCTGACCGGACAGAAGAACGGCAAGTTCATCAAGCATAATTAGCGGCCCAGATTCTAAAGTGCGCATTTTACGGGCCTTTAGTGACACCCTTCGGCTTCGTTCAGGGCAGGCTCTGAAGCCGTGACATTCCCAAGAAGATTGCCCTGTCGTTCCCAGGAGCATGCCATTTTCTTTTGAAGAATACTCAGGAAACATCTTCGGCGGGGGACGCAAGGAATTTCCACTTGCCAAGTAGTACCGTTCTGGTTACTATGCACGCATCTTTTTTTTTGGGTTTTGAGTTAGTCGCGTAGCTATGAATATCGGCGAGACCATCCGCAATTTCCGGCTCCAGCGCAGCATGTCACAGGGCGACATAGAAAAGCGCACTGGCCTGTTGCGCTGCTACCTGTCGCGGGTGGAGAACGGCCATACCATCCCTTCGCTAGATACTTTGGCCAAGATTGCTGGGGCGATGGATTTGGCCTTGTCGCAATTCTTTGCCGAAGGCCACAGCAACGGCCACAGCCACAAGGGTTTGCCGCAGCTCTCCGACGATGAAGTTCGCTTTCTGAGCCAGATGCGCCGGTATTCGGCGAATCTGAACGACAGTGACCGGAAGCTGGTGCTGGCCATGGTGAAGAAGATGGCGTCGAGCACGAAGTGAATCCTGGCAGCCTGTGGTGAAACTCTGGCGCCAAGAACCAGCGCCTAAAGGCGCGTTTATGACATGGCCCTTGCGGCACGCCCGAACAGGCTGCGGAAAAGGTGATTCCTGATCGAGAGCCGTCCCCTCAGCGGCTAAAGCCGAATTCAAAACAACGCAGTTATCGCAGCGGTGAACCGCTGCGCCACCCAAAAGCAAGGGCAGCGCCGGGTTTTTTTGCAAGCTGTGAAGGCGTGCCCTGATACGAATCAGAGTGCTGGTCTTACGGTACTTTCGTACCATCCCTAGCGTGTCCGGCGGGAACCTCGCTATCCTCGTCCTGCAACGCTAAGCTGTTGGCTGGGGAATCCTTGTGACCATTGAAGAAGAACTGGATCTGCTCGATTCTCAACTTCGCCGGCTGAAGATCGAGTATGAGATCTTCTTCAATAATCCAGCCAAACGGCCTCCCACCGACGTCGAATGGAAGGTTCTCTCGTTAATTCGCAAGTTCAGCGACAGCTCGCGGCTGAGTTTTCAGCAGCGCTTTAAGTACAACGAAATGGCGCAGCGCTACGCGATTCAAAGCGACCTGTGGCGCAAGAAAATGCGGATTCGGGAAGAGGGCTATCGCCGGCCCTATGATGCGATGCTCTCGGTGCAGGGCGTGCGCGCCAACCGGGAGCGCGAAGCGAAGCCGGTGTATGGCCTCAGCCGCAGCGTCGAAAGCAGGAGCACCGAGGCGCCGGTGAGCGATCGGCCTTTCTCGGTACAGTGCTCGGGCGCGCTGACGGAGCGGGACCAAGTTGAATCGCTCTACAAGGCTCTTACCGAAGCCAAGGAAAAGTCGGGAGAAAAAGTTTCCGGCGACCTGCAATCCTTCACGGCGTTCGTCAGGAAAAAGACCGGCGAGATTCGCAAGGAGCACGACTGCGAGGCGGTGGTGTACTCGGTCGAAGTGCAGGATGGACAGGTTAAGCTTAAGGCTAAGGCGAAAGCTTAGTACCAGTTCTCGGTTCTCAGTTCTCGGTTCTCAGTTCTCAGTTCTCAGTTCTCAACCCCTTGTGATTGGCGGCATTGTTATTGGTTGCCTGCTTCTGCTTTTTCTTCTGGGCCGCCCGAACTGCTAGAATCTCCCTTCGCTTTCGAGGGCTTCATGTCTAGAATCCAGCGCGCCATTCTTAGCGTTACCGACAAATCCGGACTGGTTGATTTCGCCTGCAAACTTGCCGAGGCCGGCGTCGAACTGGTTTCTACCGGCGGCACGGCCAAGCTGCTGCGCGAATCCGGCGTTGCCGTCAAAGACATTTCCGAGCTAACCGGGTTCCCGGAAATGCTGGATGGGCGGGTCAAGACTCTGCATCCGAAGGTGCACGGCGGCATCCTGCATCGGCGGGAAGACAGCTCCCATCGCGCTGCGGTTGCCGAGCATGGCATCCCGGCCATCGACATGGTGGTGGTCAACCTTTACGCTTTCGAAAAGACCGCCGCCAAGCCGGGCGTGCACTTCGAGGAGTTGATTGAAAACATCGATATCGGCGGCCCTTCGATGATCCGTTCGGCAGCTAAAAATTTTCAGGATGTCGCGGTCGTTACTTCACCCTCCGATTACGGCGCGATTGCCGAGGAGATGGCACGGTCGGGCGGAACGCTGTCGAGGGAAACGAAGTGGCGGCTGGCGCAGAAGGCGTTTGCGACGACTGCGGCCTATGATTCGGCTATCGCTTCGACGCTGGAGCGCGTTAGCGGTAACTTCGAACTGGGTGCGGCACAAGGCTTTCCGCAAAATCTGCGGCTGTCTTTTCGGAAGGTGATGGACCTGCGCTATGGAGAGAATCCTCATCAGAAAGCTGCGATGTACGCGGACGGTTCGGGCGCGGGGGTGGCGAATGCGCGTCAGTTGCAGGGCAAAGAGCTTTCCTACAACAACATTGTCGACCTGCAGGCCGCCTGGGATCTGGCGCAGGAGTTTGAGGAGCCGGTTTGCGCCATTATCAAACATACGAATCCTTGCGGAAGCGCTACCGGCAAGACGCTCGCCGAGGCTTACGTGCGGGCGCTGGAATGCGATCCTGTCTCGGCGTTTGGCGGAGTGATTGGAGTGAACCGCGTGGTGGATGCCTCGGCTGGTCGCGAAATGGCCAAACTTTTTCTGGAAGTCATCGCCGCTCCCGCCTTCGATGAAGGCGCTAAGGCAGCGTTTGCTTCGAAGAAGAATCTGCGGCTGGTCGAGGTTCCCGCCGGACAGCAAAACTGGGTTTTGAAAAACATTTCTGGAGGCATACTCGTCCAGGATGCGGATCTGCGCACGCTGGCCGAAGGCGATCTGAAGGTCGTAACCAAGCGGGCGCCTACGCCGGACGAAAAACGGGCTCTGTTGTTCGCCTGGAAAGTTTGCAAGCACGTGAAGTCGAACGCCATTCTCTACGCCCGCGATGGGCAAACGGTGGGCGTCGGCGCCGGACAAATGAGCCGGGTCGATTCGTGCAAGCTGGGCGCGATGAGGGCGCAGTTGCCGCTGAAGGGCACAGTGGCCGCCTCCGATGCCTTTTTTCCGTTTCCGGATGGGGTCGAGGAAATCGCCAAAGCGGGGGCGACCGCCATTATCCAGCCGGGAGGGTCGGTACGCGACCAGGAGGCCATCGACGCCGCGGACCGGCTTGGTCTGGCTATGGTCTTCACGGGGGTGCGGCATTTCAGGCATTAGGCGTGTGCAAGCGACTCAGGAGGACGGGATGTTGACATGAATTGCCACCGCTTCCACCATATGTCGCTGTTCATTCTTATTTTCTTGCTTACTGCTCCTCGTTTGCTTGCTGATTCCGTCGATGACTACATTCGTGTGCAGATGAGCGCGCGCCACATTCCTGGACTGGTGCTCATGGTATTGCGGGACGGCAAGGCGATTAAGCAACAGTCCTATGGTTTGGCCAACATCGAATTGGGCGTGCCGACCAGCAAGGACAGCGTGTTCCCTCTCGCCTCGGTCACCAAGGTGTTCACCGCGACGGCAGTTTATTTGCTCGTGCAGGAAGGCAAGATTGGTCTTGCCGATAAAGTCACGCAACTCTTGCCGGGACTCCCGTATGCATGGAACGAAATTACTGTCTTGAACTGCCTCAGCCACACCAGCGGCATCCCTGATATTTTCCCGGGATCCCCGGCCGCTGCCCCAGCCGATTGGATCGCTGCCGGCGGTCCGGAAGAAGCGCTCAAGAAAGCCGGCGCTCTCCCATTGCTCTCCAAAACAGGGGAGAAATCGAGCTACAACCAGACGGAATTCTTGTTACTGAAGATGATCGTCGAAAAGGTTTCCAGATTGCCGCTGGAGGAGTTCCTGAGTAAACGGATCTTCACGCCCCTGGGCATGACGTCGGCTCGCTTTGGAGACGCTCTCGATATCATCCCTAACCGCGTGGGACTCTATATGAATTTCATTCCGCAAGCCGATCGCTTCCACGTAGAGCGGCTACCGAACGGCGACGGTTTGCCATCGCCCGACGGCAAACTCTGGAACAACATCAACTTCCTCTACCCCGAATACCAGCATGGTGGCGTTGGCCTGAACATGAGCGCGCCGGACCTGGCTACCTTCGACGTAGCCCTATTTCACGATCGCGTGCTCAACCGGCGAACTTTGGAACTAATGTGGACGCCTTTCCGTCTGAACAATGGACGTGACGCTGAGTTTGCCGGAGGGTGGGACACAGCCGTTCTTAACAGCCACCGCATGGTTTTTCACATCGGCGCCGGCATGGTCGAATACGCACATCTTCTCGATCCCGACTTGACCGTCATTCTCTTCACAAATAACCAGGGGTTCGACCCTTATCGCATGACAATTGACGTCATGCGATTGTTTGTTCCTGAGATCGGGTAACGCAGCAACTAGGGGATTATCCCTGGATGACGGGCAATCGAACGGAAATCTGCCCTACGGGGCTTCGCCACGCTTGGACGGGGCAGAGCCCCATCCCCACACCCACACTACAAAACCTTACAAACTTCCAAAGACGCTGTACCTCTGGCTTTAGGCCTCGCCTGCGCTTATTCCCCGCAGAAGGGCTCGGCGAGGGTAGAATAAGAAAATCCGGACTGCCACGGATCAGCATCCAAAAAGAGTGTGGGTTGTATTTCAGGGGCTGCAGGATCGTTCATGAAAAAACAGTTTTGGATTTTCAGTGTTGTTACAGGGACTTTTTTGCTGGCCCAGAGCTTACTGGCTCAGGGCTTACTGGCTCAGGATCAGCCCGCTCGCGTCCCGGATTCCGCGGCTGCCGCCGGCACGCAGTCCGCCACCAAGGGCAAGACGCCCGACCGCGCCGCCGCCTACTACCACTTCGCCCTCGCGCATATGTATGAGGAACAAGTGGCCACTTACGGCCGCAGCGAATTGGCGAATAAAGCGATTGAGGAATACCGCGCCGCCATTGATGCCGACCCGACCTCGGCGTACCTGACCTCGGGGCTGGCCGAGCTCTATGCCAAGACCGGGCGCATTCGCGACGCCGTGGTCGAGGCGCAGGACATCATCAAGCGCAATCCCAACAATCTTGAGGCCCGCCGATTGCTCGGACGGATCTATCTGCGCTCGCTCGGCGACATGCAGGCGGGCAGCGGTTCGGAGAGCATTCTGAAGCTGGCGATTGAGCAGTATGAGCAGATCGTCCGCCTGCAACCCGACAGCATGGATGACCACCTGCTTCTCGGACGACTGTATCGCTTGAACAACGATCTGCAAAAGGCGGAGAGCGAATTCAAGACCGCGGTAAAGCTGCAGCCGGATTCCGAAGAGGCGGTCACTACCCTGGCCTATCTCTACAACGAACTGGGCGACACGGCTCGCGCCGCTCAGGTGCTCAGTTCGGTGCCGAACGCGCAGCGCTCGGCCAAACTCTATTCGGCGCTCGGTTACACCTACGAGCAGCAAAAGCAATACAAGGGCGCCATCGAGTCGTATCGGCACGCAATTGAACTGGACCGCGACAACTTGGACGCTATTCGCGGTCTGGCGGAGAACCTGCTGAACGATGGTCAAGCCGATGCCGCTCTCGAACAGTACAAAGTGATCGCGGACGCGAATCCGGAAGACGCGCAAACCTACGTGCGCATCGCGGAAATCTACCGCAAGCAGGGCAAGTTCGACCTCGCGCTCGACAATCTGAAAAAGGCCGAGTCCATGGTGCAGGACTCGGTCGAAGTTCCATACAACATTGCCGCCATCTACCAGGCGCAGGGCCGTTACGACGAAGCCGTTCCGATCATGCGCGACCTGCTGAAGAAATCGGAGAAGCCCGAGGGCAAGTACTCGAACGGCGAGAAGAGTAATCGGGCGGTGTTTCTGGAAAGGCTAGGCACGATCTACCGCGACCAGGGGAACAATCAGGCCGCCAACGAGACTTTCCGCCAGATCGTTGCCCTGGGGGGCGATGAAAACATCGAGCGCGGTTATCAGCAGGTCATCGATACCTGGCGCGAAGCCAAGGAATGGCAGAAGGCTACCGACGCTGCCAAAGAGGCGGTGCAGAAGCTGCCCACGAGCCGCGATCTGAAGATGGTGCTGGCGGCGCA
>JBEKWX010000136.1:0-8798 GCA_049512675.1 Terriglobales bacterium
ATCTTTTTGGCGATGAGGCGCTCCGGGAAATCGGCAAGCGCCTGCGCGCGCAACTGCGCGTCTACGACGGCGTTGGCCGCTATGGCGGAGAAGAATTCCTTATGGTTCTGCCCAGCTGCGATCTGCCCAACGCCCTGCTGCGCGCGGATGAACTTCGCGAGATCATCGCCAATACACCTGTGGTTTGTTCCGGCGAGGAGAGACTCATCACCATGAGTATGGGAGTCGCCGTCTCTGTCTGCGAGGGGAAAAACGAAGTGGAAATGTTGCTGAATCAGGCTGACGCTGGCCTTTATAAAGCCAAGGAGAAAGGCCGGAACCGGATCGAGCACTTCACCCCTACCGCCAAGAAAGCGGCGCATGGCCGCGCGCCCAAAAACTGGAAAATCAGCCCTTAACCTGCCAGATTAAAGCGCTGAAAGTGGTAGCCTTTTCTGGAGGATGTGAGTTCCCCAAGCGGCAAACTGGCCGCGAGTGACTGTCCACTTGCTCCCCGACCTTCCAACCCGCATCAAGCGGTGCGCGCTCGCTGCCGGATTCGATCTCTGCGGCATTGCGCCGGTCCGCGACTTCGGCGAGTTGCACGTCTTTCCCGCCTGGATCGCGGATGGGAAGCACGGCGAAATGAAGTACATGGAAGCGCATGATGACACCGGGGAGCTCAAGCGCGCGTCATTGGCCCGAGTCGCGCCCTGGGCGCGCAGCGTGGTCGTGTGCGCCATCAACTACAACACCGCGCATCCGTATTCAAGCCAGGTGAAAACGGCCGGTACAAGCCGAGGCTGGATCTCGCGCTACGCCTGGAGCCATGAGGATTACCATGAAGCCGTCCTGCGTCGCCTGCGAAAGGTGGAAGACGAGCTGCGCGGATTATTGGACTCCACTGGCAACTGGCTGCTGGCAACTGGCAACTGGCACTTCCGTTCTTATGTCGACACCGGTCCGCTCATCGAGCGCGTGTACGCCAAGTATGCCGGCGTCGGATGGATTGGCAAGAATACTTGCATCATCAACCAGCAGCTGGGATCGTGGCTGTTTCTGGGCGTAATCCTTACCTCGCTCGATTTCACGAAAAACGATCTCACGAAAAATGAGCTCGCGGCCGACCTGCCTGCGCCGGATCGTTGCGGGACTTGCACTCGCTGCATCACAGCTTGCCCAACCCAGGCGATTGTTGCGCCCGGCGAATTGGACGCCCGGCTGTGCATTTCCTACCTGACCATCGAGAAGCGGGGCGAGATTCCAGACGAGTTGCGTTCGGGGATAGGACGGCACGTTTTCGGATGCGATATCTGTCAGGACGTTTGCCCGTGGAACCGCAAGGCGCCGGTGACTTCCGCGGCGGAGTTCGAGGCGCGGGAGGGTCTGGTCAATCCCGCACTCGACTGGCTGGCCGAAATGCAGCAGGAAGAGTTTCGGGTTGTGTTTCGAGGATCTCCGGTCCGGCGCGCAAAGCTTTCCGGCCTGCGCCGGAATGGGGTGATTGCGATGGGAAACAGCGGCGATCAGAAATTTGTGGCGACACTAAAGAAACTTTGCGAGGATTCGGATGCGGTAGTGGCGGAACACGCGCGTTGGGCAGTGGCGAGACTCGAACCGGCGTCTCTCTCGACCCAAGCTTGACGGTGAAGAGCCGCTCCACTAGCAGACTTGTCCGTTTACAATCATCAGTTCATTCCAGAAAGGACGGCCGCTAATGTTCCAGAACGATCTACTTCAGGGCAAGCGCATTCTTATTACCGGCGGCGGCACCGGTTTGGGCAAGGCTACGACGCAACGGTTTCTGGAACTGGGCGCCGAAGTTTATATCTGCGGGCGACGGCACGAAGTCCTTGCGGCGACCGAGCAGGAGTTACGCGAGCGCACGGGCGGCAAGATTCACTGCCGTCCCTGCGACGTGCGCGACCCGTCGGCGGTCGAAGAGATGCTCGGGATCATCTGGGCCGAAGGTCCGCTCGATGTGCTCATGAACAATGCGGCAGGAAATTTTCTGGCGCGCACGGAGGAACTTTCGCTGGGGGCGTTTCAATCGGTGATTGGCATTGTCCTGATGGGCACGCTGCATACGACGATGGCTTGCGGGCGGCGGTGGCTGGCGGCGGGGCGCGGAGGCGTGGTCCTCAACGTCACCACCACCTATACCACGACGGGCTCGGCGTATGTGGTGCCATCTGCGGTGGCGAAGGCAGGCGTGCAGGCGCTGACGCGGAGCCTGGCAGTCGAGTGGGGCGATCGCGGGATTCGGATGAACGCCATCGCACCGGGGCCGATTCCGACGGAAGGCGCGTTCTCGCGTCTGCTGCCGCGTCCGGAACTGGCGGAGGCGGCAAAGAGACGAAACCCTCTGGGACGGTTTGGAACGACCGAAGAGTTTGCCAACCTGGCCGCATTCTTAATTAGCGATGGCGCAGGGTATGTAAATGGAGAAGTCGTGACCATGGATGGCGGGGAGTGGCTGCAAGGGGCGGGCGAGTTCACGGCGCTGGGACGGGAGCTGACAGCGATGGAATGGGAAATGATGAAACCAAAACCAAAGAAGACCAAAGAATGACGAGCGCGCCGAAAACGTGAAGTAAGAGCAATGAATATGCCGCACGCCCGCAGGATGTGGTCAGCCGCAAAAAACGAAAGCGTCCCGACTCAGTTAGAGTCACAGGACGCCCGTTTGAACAGCCCTCCCCCGAAGTCTGCTCACGAACCACTCTACGTTGTGATCACCGCCAGGGGAATGGCACGAACGGGTGACTCCTAACTTATGCGTCAAGTGGCGCTTTAGAGTCAGCATATCCCCTTTGTTTTCGGTGGCACAGAAGCACCCGCGGAATTTCTCCCAGCTATCGAGCGGAGCGTTGCGAAGGAACTGGCGTGGTCTTATCATTCCGCCTGGCGACGATCTCAAGGCGATGGAATCGGCAGCGAAGGCTGACAAACTGACGCGATCAGAATGAATTCGGGGCACGATTCCTGCCACACTTCTAACGATAACGATAAGGATTTCAAATTAGGACACTACCAAGGGGCCTAATGAAAACACGGCCGAGATCGAGCTTCACAATCACTATTTGCATACTGCTCATGGTGAACATCGCACTGACTCAGGAGACACTGAAACCGGACAACAGCGCAACTGTAACGATCGTGACGGCGGGTGATATCTCGGTCACCAGAGCGGCGGACGGCAAAGCCGCAGTCCTAATCAACTTCGTTACAGGCAGAGCGAAATCAAGCGACACGCGAATTACGATTTCAGGCCCGTATTCCTTGGATGTAAACGGAGGCGTGCAGGAAGTGAAAGGTCCCCAAGGGGTGGAGCTTCATGTGCTGAGTCACGAAGAATTGCGATTCGAAGCTCCGGAAATCGGTTTGTGGGAACAATCACACAAATTTTCCCAATACTCTGCATGCAGCAAGATCCCCAAGTACCCCGGATGTGGCAATCCAGTTTGTGATCAATATGGCCATCCGGGGGATCAGTGCCGGTATAACAGTGTTTCCGGATGCTCGTGCGTGGCTCCAGGAGGCGGTCCATGCTCGGAGACGGCGAACCCTCCGCAGGAGAGAAAATAAAACCGAGACTGAGTTTGCGAAGGGGCTGATGCAAGAACTCGCCAACTAACACCTGATTTCTCGAAGGCCAGATTTACACCACCCATCCGAGTGCGTTCGGCAGGAACATTCCGCGAAGGCTCATCGTTCCAAAATCTCTTTGTAAGCGTTCAAGGCGACTTTCTTCGGCTGGCCGGGCAATAGGATATCGAAGCTGCGGCTGGTATTGCCGCCGATTCCGACTTGGGCGATTGGGACCATGCCATTGCCGAAGTCGGCATATACCGGAACCAGCATGGCAAAGTGCTCGTCGACCTCGCTCTGGGTAATGGTCATGTGCACCTTCACTTTGCCGAGGTCTGCCGGAGAAACCTGGTACTCGAAGTGGTATCGCGGGACTTGGGTACCATAGACCCACTCGTTAAAGAACCAGTCCAGGCGGCCATTTTTCCCAAGATCCATCAACTTGGTCATGTGTTTCTCGGCAACGGCTTTGAAGGACTCAGTCGTCGCTGCCCGCTCACGGTGACTCTCCACAAAGTCATGCATCATGGCCACGAAGGCCTTATCCTGGTCCACAGGGCTGTACATTATCGAACGTAGCATTTGCAGGACATCGGCGCCCTTGGGATATGTCACATTCTGGTAGGCATTTTCACTGCGCGGAGAAACCAGTCGCAGTCCCATCCAGAGGGGGCCTGCGTCGTTGGGAGCCACGTCAAAATTGTTCTTTTCCAGAATCCGCAGGCGCAGGCGTTCCCAGAATTCAATGTAGTCCTTCCGCCAGTTTTTACCCACCGCCTGCTGAAGAAACAGTCCGGCGGAGAACTCGGCAAATCCCTCTGAGAGCCACTGGTCATGGTAGGAAGCCCAGCCCACGGCATGGCCCCACCATTGGTGGGCCACTTCGTGAGGGGTTACCTCCTGTACGAAGCCGGTGAATTTGCTATCGATGTGCCCGAACAGCAACCATCGCTGCGTCGAGTCCATATACGCGGAAATTGGAAGGTAGACCAGATTTGGCCAGGATTGGCCAAAGTTGAAATTCGGCTGTTCCGTTATGTAGATATCATCGTAAGGACTCCTCCCGAAGTAATAGCTGCACAGTTGCAATTGGGCCCGTGTCTGCTCAAGGGCGTAGTTCGTCATTTTTTTGGGAGCCATGGACTGCAGGATGCTATAGCGATGGAGCGCGTTGGGTAATTCGGTCAAGTAATAGCCCGAAATTCTGTAGCCCGTTATTTCATCGGGAATTTCGATCTTCTTATAGTCGCCATAGTTGAATCCAGCGACCGCAACCGGGCTGGGAGTTATCCAGTGGCTGGCCGCGAAATCCTGTTCGGTCCACTCCTCCAGCAGCCTTCCGACGCTGATGACCTTGTATCTGCGAGGGACCTTGTAGGTAAGGTCATAGAGCGCTCGTTCCTCAAAGCGGTTGAGGTTTGGATACCAGGAGCTCCGGGCACTAACATAGAAACTTCCCTCGCCAGCCTGCTCAAGAACCTTGTCGCCGGTGTACTCGACCGTAAGCGAATGTTCTTTGCCGGCCTCGGGCGCTTTCGGGAGTATGACGTAAAACGAACCGTCCTCCTTCCGGCCTTCCTGAATCCAATAGAGCGCCTGACCTTGTTCGTCGGCGACTCGCGTGACCCGCAGATTCGGCAGCAATCCAAACTTGAGGACTCTCTCCCCAGCGAGCAGTGGCTCAAAGCTGATGGTGGCGGTGCTGAACAAATGCTCGTTCTTGGAAATCACGGTCTCGATCTTGTAACGGCGTGTGGCAAACAGGCGACGGTCTTCGCCGGAACTTGCGGTGTGGCTCAAGTACTCAGCCTTCAGATGAGCCAGATACCAGACGCCATCATCCATGCCTTCGGGATCGTAGTTGATGAGTGCGACCTCCTCGGGTGAATCGAGTTGAGGCAGCGCCCCCACCCGAGTCCTCACGAAAAAACGGAGATCCTTGTGCTTCTTGCCGCGGAGGTAAGCATTAAGGAATTCCGGATGCGAGGGATTGTAGAGGGCGGCCAGAAGGTCGGCATCCACGTTGTCCATGGTTTCGCCCTCTAATAGATACTGGGTGAAACCTAAAGCGCGCTCCCGGCGCTGTCGCATCCTCTCCCTCCAGTGGATGAGGATGACGGGCGCCTCCGCAGGCGTTCCCATTTTTTCCCCCAATCTGGGAAGGAACTTCGACCAGGCTTCTCGGGTGAACCGGAAAACCACCTCGGTAAAGTCTTCGTTGGCTTCCGCCGCCCCAGTACGCCGGAGGAGTTCCCGCGCATCTAGGGGGAGCACGGGTTTTAGGGTGAAATGTCCTGCCCCGATGAAGATCGCGCCGGTTTCAAATCCATCCACCGGGTTCAAAACAGTCAGTGTCCCTTTCTGAAATTGAAAAGTCGCGACGTCCCAATTCAAGGTGAAGTTATCGAAGCGATAAGTTTGGCCCAGTCCAACGTCGCGGAGCTGCCGGTAAAGGGGGTCGGAATTGGCGAACGCAAGATTTTTCCCGGGAACGGTGATACTGACCTGCTGGTGGGCGATGACCAGCGTAAGCTGCAACTGGGTAGATCCTTGCAAACTCACAGTCTTGACCAGTGGTTCGAAACCCTCGCGCACCGCCCGCACCGAATAGGTCCCAGGTTTCAGCTCTGGGGACGCAAATTTGCCCAGTCCGTCCGACGAAAGGACAACTGGTTGCGCCAGGTCTCCGCCTGTGATCTCGATGCCCGCTCCGGCAATCACAGCGCCCGACGGGTCCTGGATAGTTCCGGAAATCGTATCTGCACGCAGCCATGTTGGCCCCAACAAACAGAGAAGCAAGAACGCCATCTTCATCACTGACGAGAAATGCTTTCGGCGCGCTTCAGCAAGGCGACGCATGATTCCGCAAGGAGTGCATAACAGCATTTGAGTCCTCTTTAACTCGCTACTAATTCATAGGACCTAGCCATTCTGACATGATTCCGGCCCCTTGTCTTAAAAAGACGAAATGGTCAAGGTGAAGAGAAGAGTTGAGCCGCTGAGCAGCCTAAGATTTCAGTAAGTGTCGTCTACTAGCGATTGCGCTCATGACATGGTCAATGAGTGCGAACGCCATGTTTCGCCATCTACCGCCTAGTTACAGAGTTTGTCGGGAGGCCGTTCGCTGCGGCACAATGCCGGAAAGCTATCCTACCGCCCAGCCGTCGCGGTCGCTGGAAGAATCTAGTACGCCCAGCTTTGCAGGAGGGACATCCATCACGTCGCACTCACTCACTTTCTCTCGTAAGCACCTGCACGGTCGGTTTGGCTCGCGTTTTCACGATTTCATCGATGAGAAACAAGTCTGTAAGCAGGGCGCGGAGATGGATGGAAGCGTTCAGATTGTCAATCAGCTGGGAACTGATGGCGGGTTGGGCTAGAACCAGTTCAATGGCGGTGAGAGAATCGCGAGCGTCGCGATCGAGCACCGCAAGGAACGCCGCGTATTTGCCGGCGGGCTCAAGGCCTTCATTCTTGAATGCGATGGCGCAAGTTTCCGCCAGTCCAGTCAGGGCCGCCACGGCGCGATGCAGCAGGTCACGGAGCTGCGCCCCAGATTTGCTTCCCTGGTCACTGGATAGCCCCTGCGCCGCGTAGGCCAGCATTAGCTCGTAGCCTCTTCGACAGCGTCGCAACGATTCGAGATCTCATCCAGCATCGGTTAGTCCTGGCCTTCTACGCGGTTGGGTGTGTCGATGGCGAAGAAGGCGTGTCGACCCGCCAGCGCTCGGGATCGTGCTCTTGCAGATAAAAGTCGCGGTCCATCCAGCCGAAGATCATAGACTTTGTGATGGCGCGCTTTTCCGGGCGAAGCCCGAAGTAGACGTGCATCATTACGAGTGCGATCAGTCCTACTCCCGCCAGTCCGTGTAAGACGTACATCAGGCCCCATGTCATATCGCTGAACAGATATGGATTGCGGGGAAAGAATATCGTGCGCACGCGAAACATCATGAAAACGCCGGTCGAGATTACGGCTAAACCGCTCAGCATGATAGCGCCATGGTAAAGCTTGTTCTCCAGCGGATACTTGGCGAATTTTCGAGGAGGTGGCGCGGGCATCCCAAAAAACCGGCGCACTCTTTTCCGTGCGTCTTCCACATCCGTTCTATCGGGCCAGATCGACCAGAAGTCCAGGAAGAATGAAGCATGGATGACGTGAAACAGAATGGACGCCGCCAGCACTGCGCCGGCGATCCAATGATAGGTCACCCAATTAAATCTCACGCCCACCTTGGGGAGGAAAGCGGTAAACAGGAGCGTGAACATGGACGCAGCCATGATCCAATGAAACAAGCGTGCCACCAGCGAATGGCGGGGCACGCGCTTGGGGATTCCCACAACCGCCTCCGGGGAAGCCTCGCTTACAAATTGTTTTTCCTTGGCGAAATATTTCAACCAGGTGGCATGAACAATCAGAGAGAGCAAGCCGGCGATCACGGCAACCCAGATCAAGAACCAGGCAATATGGATCGGAACAACCTGTCCCCACGGATTCGCCGCCCACTCTAAGAAGTCCATGCCGCCCCCTCGACATTTGATCCAGCTCCGACGATGGTGCGCTTCACCAGATTTCTCATCAGCGGGATCTTGTAGGCGTTGAACTGCAACGGGACTGCTCCTTGGACGGCGAGTTTTCCCGCCATCTCACCCGTTGCCGCGTTACGCGGCTTGCCGCGAACTGCATCTTCGACTGCCTTCAACCGTAGCGGACGCGCGGCAGCGGCGTTCACTGCAATGCGGATGCGGTCGATATTGTCTCTCGACGTCACCATGGCTGAGGCTACGTTCATCAGCGGAAAGTCCCAAACATTCCGGTCTCGTATCTTTTCGAAGTAGAATTGCGCGCCTGCCCAGGTGGACGGAATTCGAATGGCCGTCAACAGATCGCCGGGCTCCAGGATGTGCAACCGAGTGATGTCGATATCCGGGCCGATGAAGTAATTCTCTGCATCCACCACTCGCTCCCCTTTACGGGTGCGGATGACGAACTTGGCGTCCAGCGCGATCAGGGCTGGTGCCGAATCGGAGGGATTCACGGCTACGCAACGCTCGGCGTGCAGAATCGCATGCTCGCGGTTGCGCCCTTCAGGTGTATCGGCGTAGCAAATGTTCCCGCCGGCGCGGTAGCACGGCCAACCTCCGCGGTAATACCAGCAGCGCGTGTCCTGCGAAACATTGCCGCCGATGGTCCCTTGATTGCGAATTTGCGGCGACGCCACGACCTC
>JBEKWX010000137.1:0-8792 GCA_049512675.1 Terriglobales bacterium
AGCGTGACGTGGAATTCGAACATGGGCGTTTCCGTCCCGCGTCCCCACCGGCCGACTCCCCAATGCGCGCGGATAAACTTGATCTCCGGACGCGCCGTCAGGTTGAGCAGCAGCGGGATTTCGTCGCGATAAAACTTCTGCGGAAAAGCCGCGACCGGCTGGGCATCCCACGTGACGCCATCCGCCGACCCGTGGATGCTGACATCGAGCGATTCCTGCTCGATGATGTTGGTGATAGCGAGCGTAAGCAGAAAAATCCGGCCCTTCGCTCCACCAATATCGAGCGCAGGCCCGTCTCCTTTGGCGTTGACTACGGTTTTTTCAGGAACTACGTAAGCTTCCATCATGACGCAGAGATTCTAGCAGAGAGGCAAGGTTGCCGGCAGTGACTGACAGCCCGCGACGCGCAGCGGGATGGCAAGGAGGAAATTTGCGGCCAGCGGGGGTGTAGCCGCAGCACCTGCAGGACTTCGCATATCATCAAAGCCTTAGGAGTGGGGTTTCAGTTTCGCTTGAAAAAATTCGACAAGACGACCGCGGCAATAATGGTGGCCGGCCTGTGCACGTTTCTCAACATCTACACCACCCAGCCCTTGCTGCCGCTCTTGCGAGAAATTTTTCGCGCCTCCGAGTTGGAGGTCAGCCTCACCGTGAGCGCAACCATTCTCGCCACCGCTCTCGTCGCACCCTTCATCGGCATGATTGCCGAGCGCCGCGGGCGCAAGAAAGTCATCGTGCCCTCGCTGTTCCTGCTGACCATTCCTACCGCCCTGGCGGCAACTTCCACCAGCCTCGGCGCGCTCATCTTCTGGCGTTTCGCCCAGGGCCTTTTCGTGCCCGGCGTCATCGCCGTCATGCTCGCCTACGTGAATGAGGAATGGGCCGGACGCGGCGTGGGCCGCGCCATGTCTTCGTATGTGACCGGAACCGTGATCGGCGGATTTCTCGGGCGTTTTATCTCCGGCGTCATCGCCACGCACTGGCAGTGGCGCTTCACCTTCCTGGTACTCGCCGCGCTCAACTTGATCGGCGCGCTTGTGGTCCGCGCCTGGCTCCCTCTAGCAAAAACTTTTGTGCCCGCCGAACACCTGCGGCAAGTCCTGGACCATGCCAGGGAACATCTGCGTAATCCGCGTCTGCTGGCCAATTTCGGCATGGGCGCTACCGCGCTCTTCGGGCTGGTAGGATGCTTTACCTACGCCAACTTCTACCTCGCCGCCGCGCCTTTCCATCTGAACTCGGCGCAACTGGGAAGCATCTTTTTTGTCTATCTGCTCGGAGTCGTCATCACACCCCAGTCGGGCCGCTTCCTCGATCACTTCGGCTTTCGGCACACCACCGTCCTCTACTGCGCCATGATGATCGCGGGACTGCTGTTCACGCTGGTCAAATCATTGCCGATCGTCATCGTCGGCCTCGCCATCTTTTCTTCGGGGGTTTTCGTGGCGCAGGCGGCAGCCACCGTGGAGATGGGCGCCACCGCAGGGCGCTCCCGCTCCTCGGCCGCCGGACTCTATGTGGCCGTCTACTATCTGGGTGGAAGCGTGGGCGCCACGCTGACCGGCTTATTCTGGCGTTGGAAAGGCTGGCCCGGCTGCGTCGCCGTGTTGGGAGGAGTTTCGTTGCTGAGCTTGTGGCTGGCTCGCATCTGCAGCCGTCCCCGCGAGCAACTCGACTCCACGGAAATCGAACTGGTCGGCGATTAAGACCCGTGAAGCCCAAGTGGAGAGCCGGGCGTCCCCGCCCGGCTGGACGGGCGAGACGCCCGTCCCTCCACCGTATGACTCGCCACGCAGTCAATACTTAGGTCAACACGATTCATCCAGAAACTGCCGCAGCACCGTCCCCACTGCCTCCGGCTGTTCCCAAGGCGCATGGTGTCCGGCTTTCGGAATCACCTTCAACTGGCTGCCCGCAATATTCTGCCGCATAAGTTCGCCGTCGGCGACGGTCGAGAGCACGTCTTCTTCTCCGATCTCGATCAGCGTAGGCACGTCAATGGTCTTCAAGTCCGCGACCGAGTCGGGACGCTCCGCCATGCCGCGCTGCACTTGGCTGATATTCTCGGCGGACATTCTGCGCATCATGGCGAGCGCTCCGTCGACTAGATCCGGCCGCGCGGCCACCGTCGTCCGCCCCATCAGCTTCGGAATCATGCTCTCGATGAACGGTTCGGTTCCCTGCTCCAGGACGGCGTCCGCAGCTTTCAACCGATTTGCGCGGGCCTCCGCAGTATCGGCCTGAGGCCGCGTGTCACAGAGCACGAGCGAGGTCATCCGCGGGCGAAAGCGGCGCCAGAATTCAAACAGGATGTATCCGCCGATTGAACATCCGATGAACGCAGCCTGACCGATGCCGGCGGCATCGAGCACGCGGGCAACATCGCCGGCGTGTTTCCGCATGAGGGCAGGCCCCTCGCCAATCTCCGAATCACCGTGCCCGCGCAGATCGGGAAGAACCAGCCGGTAGCGCGAATCGAGCGCCGCGGCCACCGGATGCCAGAATTCGTGGTGACAAGGAAAAGGATGGAGAAGAACGACCGGCGGCCCGTTCCCACGAATTTCATAGAAAATCTCGGCGTCGTCGCTGCGCAGGCGTTCCATGGGGGGAGATTAGAACATAGTGACAGGTTTGATTGCCTGTAGAGGCGCGGCTTGCCGCATCTCCGCTCGCACCGCCGGTTCTCTGCCTGGCAGCGGGAGACGGGGCAAGCCCCGTCTCTACAGCTAGCTCGCTACCGGCTGTTGCGACGCCGCTGCCGGCAATAGAAGCGGCTCCTCCGGAATGATGATCCATCCGAGCACGTAGGCCACGAGTCCCGGCACGATTCCGCAGGCGAGCGTGATGAAGAACCAGAGGATGCGTACGAGCGACACGTCGAGATCGAGATAATCAGCCAGCCCGGAACAAACCCCTGCGATCTTCCTGTCAGCGCGCAAGCGCATCAGTTTCTTCGGCGTGGGCGGAATCCCCACCAGGTTGCCGCAGTAGGAGCAAAAGCGGCCGTCCTCAGCGATGGTCTTGCCGCAAGCATTGCAGTACATGGCTATGTCTCCCTTGAATTAGGATACGACGATTGCAGGGAAAAAGTTTCAAAACCGGCTCCTGGCTCCTGGCTCCTGGCTTTTAGCTTTTAGCTGGAAGCTAGTGGCTAGGAGCCAGGAGCTACCTCACTCCCGGTACGCGTCCTTGATTCTCTTCCGAGCCTTATCCGCTTCGGCATTGCCCGAATTTGTGGCCACCACGGCCTCGTATTTCTTCACCGCCAGGTCGCGCTTCTGGAGCTGGTCATACATCTCGCCGGCTCCCAGATTCGCTTTCTGCAGCAATTCCGGATCGGCGTCCGTAACCTCACCAACCATCTCGTACGCCGCAGCCGCGGCCTGATATTTCTTCTCGCTGCGCAGCAGGTCGCCCAGCCCGATCGCCGCAATCTCGTAATGCAGATTGTATTTTCCCTCGCGACCGTTCTGCCACACCCGGCGGTACTGTGCCTCGGCCTCGCCGGTCTTGCCCGACACCCGCAGCAGGTTCGCCTCCTCGAGCGGAAGAAGATAGTTGCGCGGAAACCGCGGACCGAGAGCGCCCGTGATCTGCAAAGCCCCGCCATAACGGTGTTCGCGGCGCAGGAAGACCATGAGCACGACGCCGGCGTCCACGCTGGTTTCGCCGTTGGCGTGGTAGGCATCGTTCAGATACTGCAGCCCCTTTTCCTTGTCTCCGCTCAAGCCGACGAGCGCCACGGCGATCTTTACCGCCAGGGGCAGGTTCCCCATCACGTAGTTGTGGGCTCCCACCACCAGCTTTGCGTCAGCGTACTTCGGATCCAACTCGAGAACCCGTTCGTGATCGTGGCGCGCGCCCACGGCATTGCGCAGAGCGGAAAACCAGGCGCGCTCGATGAGCGCGGTGTAAAGCGCGAACTGTCCGCGCGTGACGCCGCGGGCATAGAGCATATCGACGTTGTCCGGATTGCGCGCCAGTTCCGCGTTTTCCAGCTTCTCAGCTTGCTCCACCAGTTGCTTGATGCGTTGCTTCTGCGCCGGGTCGGCGGGCCGGTGCGCTACTCCAATAAAATTGTCGTTCGAGTAATCGCCAGTATTCATCGCGCCCATGCGATACAGCTCCCGTATCTGAATCGCGGAGAGCAGGTGATTCACCGCAAACGGATCGTTCGGGTGACGCGCCAGAATCTTTTCGAAATCCTGAATCGCCGCATCGTGGTCGAGGTTGTAGTGGTGCTCGAAAGCGGCCTGGTTCAACGGATCGGGAGGACGGAACGCAGTCGAAACCGCGGGCTCCGCTGCCAGACACGCTTGGGCAAGAACTAGGACCAGCAGCATGATGGCAGTCAAAGCGGGGCGATGCCGGGAGAGGAAGGAGACCACGCATGCCCAGTTTAACTGATGGAAGCTTTCCCGGAGGATTCGTTTGGGCACAGCCCAACATGGCTTTCGGTCGTCAGATCCCAGCTATCAGCCGCCATGAACCAGACCGGATGGGTCCGCAAGGCGGACAAGTCGTGCAAAATGAAAATTCGGGCTTGGATAACGTAATTCTTGCCCTGCGGTGCGGCCACCCTCCCCCTTGGCTCACCCGTAAGTGTCGTCTCTGCAATAACTTACTTTGGTGATTCGCTTGCGATCCGAAAAGGGTCGGAAGAAGAGCTCCCTTTTATGGCTGAAGCAGCCGATCAGACTCAGCACGAATTTTGGCGGGCGCCCATGCCGGCGTCCACGGCTGTCGCCAACCGGGGAAGAGCCGACGAACGAAGCGCAACCTGCCGTTGCGGAACTGAGTTCATCGTCAGCTCAGTCTACTGTCATGCTTGTGGCGCCAGCCGTCCCGATCCGGGCGTTAGCGTTGCGCGCACACTAGAAATCCCCGGTCTGTCTGAACTCGCCTCGCTCGGCGAGCGGCTAGGACTCACCACGCCTGCCACCATCGCTTTTCTGGTTGGCCTACTCTGCGGGGTGGGAGCGCTGGCTGTGAGCGTATTCTTCAGCGCCCGGACCGTACTCGACTGGCAGGCAATCCAATTGTGGCGGATCGAATGGCTGGTCGCCGCGGTCGCCGCCTTTGCCGCCGGCTGCCTGCTTAAGAAATAGCTGTCAGCTTTCGGCTGTCAGTTTCCATCAAACAGACTTTCCGATTCAGTTCCGCGAATGGGCGTGCTCCCCTTCCGGCACGGCCGTGCTCTGTCGCCGCTGCTGGCCCATGCGATAGAGGTGATGCAACGGCCCCACTCCGTGGCCCAGCGGATGGGCGTTCGAAATCGCGGCCGAGACATAAGCTTTGGAGAGAAGAACCGCCTCGGGCAGTCCGCGACCATGCGCCAGGTGGCAGGCCAGCGCCGTGGCGAACGCGCATCCCGTGCCGTGGGTGGAATTCGATCGCTGACGGTCGGCCTTGAAAACTTCCTGTTGGGCGCCTCGGGCGGTAGTGAAGCTGAGGAGATCGATCGCCTTCTCGCCCTTACTGAGGTCGCCTCCGGTGATCACCACATTCGCCGCTCCCAGCGAGTGCAGACGAGCCGCCGCCTCGCGCATCTGGTCGAGATTCGTGACCGCCATCCCAGTCAGGGCGCTGGCTTCGTCAAGGTTCGGCGTAATTAACTCCGCCAGTGGAACCAGCCTCTCAATCAACAGCCGGGTCCCGGCTGCATCCAGCAAATCGGCTCCGGAACTCGACTTCAGGATTGGATCCAGTACCACATGGGGCAGCCTGTCTTTCCCCGCAAAAGCCTGGCCCAGAAAATCCGCGACCACCGCGACCACCCGCTCATTGCCCAGCATGCCGATGTGGATGGCTTCCACGGCGAAGTCTGAAACCAACTCTTGCAGGGTCTCAGCGATGATCTTTGGATCGACCCCCTCGACCCGCCGCACTCCCCGAGTCGACTGAATCGTTAAGGCCGTAATGCAGGAAACGCCGAAGCATTCATGGGCCGCGATCGTCTTGATGTCGGCCGTAATCCCAGCACCCGAGGACGGATCAAACCCGGCGATCGTCAACACCACAGGTGGGCTCGCAGCCATGCTGCCACTCTAAACCCAAAGTGAAAATAGGGGAACATCGCCGGGTGCCCCACACATTCGCGTTTCTTGCGAATGTGTGGGTGTGCGCACCGCCCCACTCTTCAGAATGACCTTTTTTCATCACACCCAAGCAGTGAGCCCCATCACAGACCTCCAGCCCGAGCGGTGCAACAATATCCCCTGAGCTGGAGCAGCGCAGAGGTGTGCCCGTCTCCCAAGACGACCCTCGAAACCGCGCCCCAAGCCAATTTCAACGTTCTTTGAAAACTAGAGGTTGAGCCGATGAGCGGGCGTCACCGGCCGCTAAAATCCTAAAAATCATAGGATTTAGAGCTAAGTCCTTATTCTGGAATATTTTACAAATAAGTCCCTTAGGCTCTGGATTTTGGCGGCGCGACACCCCCTAACCCTATGATTCCAGTGGCGAGGGGGGGAGGGGGTACTGGTAAACACGCGTTAATACCTTAAGAGTAACCACCCAAAGTAATCCAAGCAATGTGACGGAGGAGCGCCGGTCCGGTTGACACGCCCCACCGGCCCCGGTAGCATTCGGAGATCGTCTGACCAAAGGAGCATACGACCTAAAGAGACTTTCCTCGATTGGGAGGTAACTGAATGCGACGACGTTTAGCCGAAGGGTTGGCGGTGCTTTTATCGATCGCCAGTCTGGGGGCCGGAGCCGCATCCGGGCCAAGCAGCCTGGAAGCCGCCAAGGTCACACAGCCGCTGGTCATTGAGGCCAGAGGGCACAAAACACGAAAACCAAGCAGCCAGAAGTCGAAGGCCTATCAGGTAGGCACTGCGTCCTGGTATGGAGAACAATTCCAGGGCAAGCAGACAGCCAGCGGAGAACCCTTCGACAAGCGCGATTTCACGGCCGCTCACCCCAGCCTTCCGCTGGGCACGTTGGTTAAGGTCACCAACCTGAGGAATGGCAAGGCCGTGGTGGTTCGCATCAATGACCGGGGTCCTGTGGTGGACGACCGGATCATCGACGTTTCCGACAGCGCCGCGCTGGCGCTGGGCTTCAGAGAGCGCGGAGTGCAGAAGGTCCGCCTGGAACTCTACCAGCCTGCGAACCGGCCAACGAATCACCAGTCAACCACAGTGGCGCTGCTGCAACCCGTAGCCAACCTCAACTAAACCCGATAAACTCGGGTGACGATAGTTGAGAGTATGGATCCGCGCCAGCGTCTCATCGTTGCCCTGGATGTACCTACGGCCGCGGCCGCCCGGAAGATCGTGGCGGCCGTCGGCGACTCTGCCCACGCCTACAAAGTGGGCATGCAGCTCTACACTGCCGAGGGCCCCTCCATTGTCCGCGAACTCGTGGACTCGGGCCATCGCGTCTTCCTCGACCTCAAGTATCACGACATCCCGACCACCGTAGGAGCGGCTGTCCGCGAGGCAGCTCAACTGGGCGTGAGCATGCTGACAGTGCACGCCTCCGGGGGCGGCAAGATGTTGCGAGCTGCCGTCGATGCCGCGCAAGCGGCCAACCCCGACTTGCTCGTCCTCGCGGTCACAGTGCTGACCAGCCTGAACGACGACGACCTGGGCAAGATTGGCCTGCGCGGAGGAGTGCTCGATCAAGTCTTAAGGCTGGCCGCGCTGGCGCTTTCGAACGGATGCAAGGGAGTGGTGGCTTCGGCGCAGGAGGCCGCCGCTCTGCGCGAGGAGTTTGGCCACGATTTCGCCATTGTGACGCCCGGAGTGCGCCTTGCCGGCACTGGAACCCACGATCAGGCGCGCGTCGTCACTCCCGCGGAAGCGATTGCCGCGGGGGCCTCGCACGTCGTTGTAGGGCGCCCGATCACGGAAGCCTCCGACCCGGCGGCCGAAGTGCGGGCGATTCTGGGACAGATTGGGTAGAGGGAGTCAGTACCCAGTAACCAGCACTCAGAAAAGGCAAAAGGCGCGACGGCTAGCTGCGCCTCTTTCGATGCTCTTTTGTACCTGGTTTTGACTGGGTACTGGCAACTGGCAACTGCTCTTACAGCTTTTCAAAAAACTCGCAGGCCGAGCACGAAATATAAATTCCGCCGGGCACGCCGCGCTCGCGATCTTTCATGCGTTTGACGATGCGGGTTTCCTTGCCGCACTTGGGACATGCGGTCGATTTCGTGGTATCCATGACCTTTTTACGGTCAGCTGTCTTTGCAATTTTCGCCATTCAGTCTCTCCTGACAGGAATGTGCCGCCAGCCGAAAGGCTGCGGTTCTACCTGGTAATTGGGGAGTATCGTCGTTCGATGATCGACGAACGCCGGCCCATCTTGAATCAGCCCGGCCGGGATCAACCCGCGCGGAGCGGTGCACTGTACTCGCCTACAGGATCTTACACGAAGTTAGCGCTCAGCTCTTAGTTCTCAGTTCTCAGATCCGTTAATATTGGACCGAGCCGCTGCTGTCCTCCCGCAAACCTTTAACGCAGAGGACGCTTAGAACTACGCAGAGGTTTTTGGCCCTCTCTTCTCAGCGAGCTCTGCGTTGCTCTTCGCGTCCTCCGTGTTAAAGGTTCTTCGTAGCTGGTAGCTCGAAACCGGAGTGTGACCGGGATCACTCCCAGGCGTATGATCATTGGGTTATCCTGTACCGAAAGAGGCCTCATGAGCTGGCTGCAGAATAAATTCGAAAAGAACTTCATGATCACGACGGTGGACTACGTCTTCAACTGGGCGCGCAAGTCGGCGCTCTGGCCGATGACGTTTGGGCTGGCGTGCTGCGCCATCGAGATGATCGCGGCTTCAACCGC
>JBEKWX010000138.1:0-8745 GCA_049512675.1 Terriglobales bacterium
TCCGGCACCGCGATCTTTCCCAGGTCGTGCAAGTAGCCGCCCCGCCCCAGGGCCACAATGGATTCTTCATCCACTCCGAGAAAGCGGCCCAGGTCCGCGGCATCCCTCGACAAGCGCTCACAGTGGCCTTCGGTGTAAGGGTCGCGCGCCTCCACGGCCAGCCCCAGTGTGCACAGCACCGAATCCGCCGTCTCCAGTTCGTCGGTGAATTCTTTCAACTTCAGCAACGAACCCACACGCGCAAACAATTCCTCGGGACTGATTGGCTTGGTCAGAAAATCGTCGGCGCCCGCTTCAATTCCCTCCAGGCGGTCTTCTCGATCGCTCAGGCCGGTAATCATGACGATCGGAATCAGCCTCGTCTTGGCGTCTCCTTTGAGTTCGCGGCATAGTTCGTAGCCCGTCTTGCCGGGCATGACCACGTCGAGCAAAATCAGATCCGGAGGCTCGCGCCGGATCTCCGCCTCCGCCGCCGCCGCGCTCGGCACCACGACCGTTGAATAGCCGCGCCGCGACAGCATCTCCTTCAGCAGCCCCGCGATCACCGCGTTGTCGTCGACCACCAGAATCGACTGCTTCCGGCGTCCTGGCAGCAAATCACCCATACCCGCATAAGAGTTCGAGCGCGGAGAAAGGGTTGTCCGGAGCTTTCGTGGCGGAAGACTCATCACTTCACTTCGCTTTTGTTTTGCGGCCGATTGCACCTGGCCATCATCCTAGTCTCCCACAGCCCCGGAAACTGCGCCACTGGGTGCGGCAGTCGGTAGTCAGGGCAGTCAACCCCACTGCAAAACCGAACATTCCCGCTGTTCAGGCGTCCTTGCCGCGATTTCCGCGTCCGTGCCAGTCTTCCATCATTATGCTGCGGAGAGTCTTACTGATTTGCGTCCTGATGTGCTTGCCGTGGAGCGAATGCGCGGCCGTTCCGAAACCGCATGTGATTACTTTTGGAAAATGGATCTCCGCCAAGTGGCCCAACGCCACCGGAGAGAAACTGCTTGACCTGAAAGTGCGTGCGTTGTTTGTGGATACGCGGCTCAAGGAATACACCACCGGAACTCCGCATGAACTGACCGACCGGCTGTTTGTGGTGCGCCGCGCTTTTCGCGTGAACGATGCGCTGCCCACTGATAATGCTGTCGCCGGCGCCACGCGCTGGCAGTGGCAACGCGGTGGCTGGCTGCTCGTCGACCGCCTGACTGGACGCGTCTCCCAGCTCAACCTGGCTGAGTTCGATCCCTTCTATTCGACGGCCAGTTGGTATCGCGACTACATTGCCTATTGCGGAGTTTCCGAAGACGGCAAGAAACTGTACGCGGTCGTCGCCCAGGTCGGACGCCGCAAGCCGATCCTGAAAAAAGATGCGGGCGAACCCGCGGGAGCCGACGCTCCCGACTCGGAGTGCCCGGCGCCCGTCTGGGAACGCACCCCGATGCGCGTCACCTTTCAGCATGGCGACGATGCGAAGCTGGTCTTCTCCATCCGCAGCCGCGTGGTCGATGTGGTCAACGACGCTGAAGAGCCCGAAGAATAGCCGCAGCCGACATCGAACAACCGGGGCCCTACGTGCCGGGGTACTTACCGAAGAAGATGAGCACGAAGTCAATCGAGTCCGCAATTCCATGCGCAATGATCGGCACGGAGAGGTTGCGCCCGGTGCGCAGATAAATCACTCCCAGCAATAGTCCCGAGAGGCCCTCGTCAATTATGCCGGTCAATCCCTGGTAAGCGTGGGCGAGTCCAAATGCGAGGTGAACTGCAATCAGGCTGATGATCCATGCGCTGCGCGTGCGATTGAGCAGGTCGGCAACCCGGTTCATGAGATAGCCACGATAAACCATTTCCTCTCCGAACGCCGCGAGTGTCCACGCTCCCGCAAGGGCGATCAGAGTCCACTTGAGATTTCCATGCAGGGCACGAAAAACCTCAAGGTCGGGCTGCTTGCCCAGCCACTTCACTAGCAGTGGTTGAGTAATGAAGAGTTCCAACCCTTCGAGCAGCACTCCGGCAGCAATACCCAGCGCGATCGATGTCTTCCAGCTCCGATAGAGTTTGAGGCCGACGTCGCGCCAGCTAATCTTTCGGACCCAGAGCGAGATCCAGCCAAACAGCAGCAGGTACGGTGTCTTACTGAAGAGGATGAGATGCTTGAAATCCGCCACGAAAATTAGCGCGACCACAACCAACTCGCCGACCGCCAGCCATTTGCTCTGCCGCCAATTCGCGGTGCGGCTTAGCGGTTCCGCGGGAGCAGCCTCCTGCGCTGCCACTCTGGAGTTCTCGCTGTTCGTGAATTCACTCATGAGCGTTTTTTCTTCACCCTCGCTGTTTCGACTAAATCAGCTTCGAGGCAATATGATCGGCTGACAGGTGGGAACTTCAATCTCCCGCAGCTTCGACCGCAGGAAGCTCTTCCGCCGCAGTTCGAGTCGAGATCTTCGCGCTCGTTACCAGCACGACTGATGCGACGATGATCGCGCTCCCCATTGCGATATAGCGGTCGATGCGCTCGTGCAGAACCAGCCATCCCAGAAACACAGCGACCACGGGATTGACGTAGGCGTAGGTTGAAACTTTGGAGGTCGGAACGTGCTGCAGCAACCAGATGTAGGCCGTGTAGCCGATCCAGGAACCGCACACCACCAGGTACAGAATCGCGGCTACTCCGCGGAAGGTCCAGGTCACGTTGGATGGGCTCTCGACGAGCAGCGCGAAAATCAGATTGCCGATGCCCGCGAAGACCACCTGCCACGCCGTGGCGCTGAAGGGATCGGCCGCGGCGGTCTGCCACTTTTTCGAGAGCACCGAACCGAGCGCCCAACTGAACGATCCGAGCTGCAACCCGAGCGACCACCAGAGTTCGCGATGGCCGAGGGCGGTGTTGTGCCAAAGATCGGGCCAGATGAGCACGACTACCCCGGCGATTCCTATGGCCAGGCCGATCTTGCCGCGGCGCGAGATGCGATGGTCGCCCAGCAAGAGGCTGTCGAGCACCAGAAACCAGAGCGGCGTAACCGCAATCAGCAGCGCCGCCAGGCCGGTGGGAACGATTTGCTCGGCGTAAGAAAGCGTTAGATTGCCGCCCATTAATAGCAGAATACCGACAGCGGCCAGACGGCCCAACTGGCGCGCCGAAAAACGAATGCGGCGTCCGGTCAGCGCACAGTACGCCAGCATAACCGTGCCCGCGACCAGAAAACGCGCGGCACACATGACGGCCGGAGGAATGTGCTCAACCGCAATGCCGATGCCGAGATAAGTCGACCCCCAGAAAACATAGACCAGCCCGAAGGCAACAATGATCTTCCATCGGCTCGCGGGCGCAGCCATGCTCATGGGATTAGGAGTGGGAAACTAAGAATATCAGAGCAGAGATATCACACTAGATGCCAGACGGCTAGGCGGCCGACCAGATCCCCATCTCAGCCAGGATCTTGCCGGCTGCTTCGGCGCCGGAGCGAACGCAGTCGGGGACGCCGATGCCGCTATAGCCGTTGCCCGCGAGCGCCAAGCCGGGAAGTTTCTGGCGGAGTGCTTCGATGCGCTGCAAGCGTTCGAGGTGGCCGACCGAATACTGCGCCATGGCAGACTTCCATTTGTAGACGCGCGCAAACAGCGGTTCGGCATTGAGGCTGATGATCTGCCACAGTTCGCGGCGAACGATTTCGAGAATTTCTTCGTCGCTCGATTGCAGGATCTGCTCGTCGCGCGCGCCGCCGAGAAAACAGCGGACGATGGCGCGATTCTCCGGTGCGCGGTGAGGAAATTTGTTGTGGACGAAGGTGGCCGCGAGCATACGCCGGCCCTCGCTGCGCGGCACCAGAAATCCGAAGCCCGGTGGAAGCGAGCGGCGCACTTTTTCGTCGTAACCAAGCGTAATGGTCACCGAAGAGCTGTACTGAATCTCGCCCATTTCGCGGGAGAGGTTCTCATCCGCAGCTTGCAGCACGGCCGCAGCGGCATGGGTTGGGGTGGCGATGATCACTGCGTCGAATTGATCGCTCTGGTATCCGGCAGACACAGTCCAGGCGTCATCCTGCCGGATCACCGACTGCACGAGCGACGACTTTCTTAATGCGTTCGCATCCAGACGCGCGACCAGGGCATCGGTCATCTGCTGCATGCCGTCTTTTAGCGAAGTGAACAGCGGCCGCGCTGGGACGTTTGGGGCTGCGCCCATCTTCCTGCGGGCTGCCAGCATGGCGCGGCCGAGGCTGCCGTGTTTCGATTCCATGTCGGCGAAGCGGGGCAAGACGGCGCGGACGCTCAACTGCGAAGCTTCGCCGCCGTAAACTCCGGAGAGCAGCGGATCGGCGAGCAGGTCAACCATCTCGGAGCCGTAGTGGCGTTCGACCATTTGGGCAACAGTTTCGTCCTCGTCGTTAGAGGCCTTGCGCGGCGGATGAAACCATTCGGCAGCCATACGCATTTTTGTGCGCAAAGAAAAAAGCGGTGAGAAGACGGTGGGCATGATCTTGGTGGGCACCATGAACATGAGCCCATCGGGCATCACCACCAGCCTGCCCTTGGCTACTATGTAGGTCTTGCGCTCAGCGTCGTTCGAGCCGATGAGTTGATCGCCCAACCCGATCTTGCGGCAGAGGTCCGCAGCCCAGGGCTTTTCGGTGAGAAACGAATCGGGACCGGCTTCAACCAGGCATCCGTCGACGCGATCGGTTACGAGCACTCCACCTAGTCGCGGGCTGGACTCGAATAAAACATACTCGACGGGCGTGCCGGACTGGCGCTTTTCTTCGATCGTGTGCGCGGCCGAGAGGCCGGAGATTCCGCCGCCGATGATGGCTATGCGTTTCATTATTTAGCTCTCAGCTCTCGGCTCTCGGCTCTCGGCTCTCAGCTACAAGGCCTGCGCCTTCATGCGGCTGATTACTACTTCCGCCAGGGCTGCTGTTAATGTCTTTGATCCGTTCAACGACTCGGCCCGCCATAGGCGCATGCTTTCTTTTTCTGCGAACTGTTTGAAGGCTATATCGATATCGTAGAGCACTTCTACGTGATCGCACAGAAATCCTATGGGATGCAGGAAGACACCGCTATGGCCTTTTGCTTTTAGATTCCTGATCGTTTCCTCTACCGTGGGGCCGATCCACGCGCCGCCGGACATGCCCTGGCTCTGGAAGGCGAAGGTCCAGTCTTCGCCTGCGAGGCGCGCCTCTTTGGCTACTAATTCGGCGGTTTCCTTGGATTGTCTTTCGTAGGGATCGCCTTCCGTAATCGTGCGCTGCGGAACACTGTGCGCGGTGAAGATCACGGGGAGCTCTGCTCCGTTTTCGGCGCTGGCTTTTTCCCAGCCCGCGCGCAGTTTTTCGGCGAAGGCTTTGGCGAGCAGCGGCTGATTGTGCCACTCCTCTACGAAGTCCATCTCGAAAGGAAGATTTCCGTCTGCGATCACGGCGCTGCGGTAGAGGCCTACGCTGGTGCGCGAGTTCTGCGGGGCTAGGCAGATGGCGATGACGCGCTTGTATCCCTTGCTCGCAATGGCTTTCACCGCATCGGCGATGAAGGGCCTCCAGTTGCGCATGCCTACGAAGACCGGCATCTGCACACTCTGCGAGAGTTGGTCGGCTTGCAAGAGGGTCCAGCAGGGGAGCGGCGAGAAACCGATCAGCGAATAGCGATGACGGATCTCTTCTACCACCGGTGGCGGCAGGGGGCGTCCGCTGGTGACATAGCTTAGAAACTCGGGAATCTGGTCGGGGTTCTCGGGGCTGCCGTGGGCGAGCAGGAGCACGGCGGCTTTCGCGGGCTCCGCGGCGGCGAACGAACTCGCCCGATTCGCGCAATAGCACCGGCTCGCGGGGCCCAGCGGGCAGGGCGTCATTTCACTCCCCTCAGCGCCTGAAGGCGCTTTCATAACGCAGCGGTTGCGGCATCGCTAAAGCGATGCCCTGATACGAACCCAATCGCTCCTGCCAGGCCCGACACAAACTCACCTGCGCTTCGTCTTGAACTCTGCCGAGTGCTCGCGGATGAAATCGCAGAGCGCTTTTACGTTGTCGACCGGAGTTTCGGGAAGAATGCCGTGGCCGAGATTGAAGATATGGCCGGGGCGTCCGGCGGCTTGGCGCAGAATATCTTGGGCCCGGTTTCTTAGTTCTTTCCAATCGGCGAAGAGCAGCACGGGGTCGAGATTGCCTTGCACGGCGCCTTTCAGACTGAGGCTCTGCCATGCGGTGTCGAGCGGAATGCGCCAGTCTAGGCCGACTACTTCGGCGCCGGTTTCTTGCATTGAGGGCAGCAGCGTCGCGCTGTCGGTGCCGAAATAGATGACGGGCGCACCAGTTTTTTGCAGGCGTTTTACCAGGTCGGTCGCGTGCGGCAGAACGTAGCGGCGATAATCTTCGACGCTCAGGCAGCCCACCCAACTATCAAAAATCTGGATGGTGTCGGCGCCGGCTCGGACCTGCTCGGTGGAATACTCGGCGGTCACCGCGACCAGCTTCTTCATCAGCTGATGCCATGCGGCGGGCGCGGAGTACATCATCCTTTTGGTGAACAGATAGTTGCGCGAGCCTCCGCCTTCGATCATGTAGCTGGCGAGCGTGAAGGGCGCGCCGCAGAAGCCGATGACTGGGAGTTTGTCGCCGAAATGTTTGCAGACGAGCTTCACCGCTTCAGAAACATAGCCGAGGTCGGCGGCGCGGTCGGTGCGCAGGCGGGCAATGTCTTCGGCGGTGCGCACCGGCTTTTCGATCTTTGGCCCTTCACCGGCGGCGAAATGAAAGGGCAGTCCCATGACTTCGAGGGGAAGGAGAAGATCGGCGAAGATGATGGCGGCATCGACTTTGAGGATCTCGGCCGCTTCGATGGTGACCTGGGCCGCGACCTCCGGCTTCTTGCAGATCTCGATCAGGGAATATTGTTTGCGGATGGCGCGGTACTCAGGCATGTAGCGTCCGGCCTGGCGCATGAACCAGACTGGGGTGCGTTCGGTGGGCTGAGCCTTGGCGGCGCGAACAAAGAGAGAGTTGGGGGCAGACATGAAACATCTAATTTAGCATCTTAGAGTGAACTGTTGGACGAATCGGGCTGGCGGGTAGTGGCGCTTTCGCGTGGAGACGAAGGGCCTATGGCCTCACATGGCAACGTGATCTCTGCCGCAGACAAAGCCTGTGGTGTTCGGGTAGCCTGCCCATTGGGAGGGGTTATGTTTGAGGGCCTGTTTCAACCTCTGCACCTGATTATCATGCTGATTGTGATGCTGGTCGTTGCGGGTGGCCTGTTCCTTGTGTTTCAGGTGCTTTGGCCTCTGGTTCGGCGCCCGTCCTAACTTTCGCTGGTTTGGGCTGTCATTGGCGGCGGTCATGGGATCACGCAGTGCTCCGACTGCTGGGGAATGGAATGCCCGCCACTCCACTATCCAGGCCGTTGACCGGCTGGAGACGGCCTGTCGTGAATTATGCCAGGGAGCGCGCAATTACCAGGGTGATGTCATCCTGCTGTTCGCTACCGCTGCTGAATTGCTGGACCGCCTCAACCACTGCCTGGAGGAGAGGTCCCACCGGAAGGAGAGAGTTGCTCTCTAGCGTCGCCAGCAGACGGGACTCGCCAAACTCTTCCCCATCGGCGTTTGTGGCTTCGGTGACTCCATCTGTGTAGAGCACCAGCATGTCACCTGGAGCAAGCTGCACTTCCGCAATCTCGCAATGCCAGTCTTCAAACAATCCCATCACGGTGCAGGTGGAACGTAGCCGATCCACATTATTATTATTATTGGGCTGCGGCGCCTGATTCTGATTCGGCGCCTCCTGCGAACTGGCGGCGCGCAGCAGTATTGGGGGAAGATGTCCACAATTGGCGTAGCGTAGCTTGCGGCTGGAGTCGTCGTAATCCGCAAAGAATAAGGTAGCGTAACTGGCATCGTCGCTATTCTCGTAGAACAAGCGGTTGACGGAGGCGAGCAGTCGCGGCAGATCGTCGACCGCGATCGCATATTGACTGCGCAGGTTGGCTTGCAGATTGGCCATCAGCAGTGCGCCAGACACGCCTTTGCCGGCAATGTCGGCCAGCACCAGGGCCAAGCGGCCGGAGCGAAGCTCCAGAAAATCGTAGTAGTCTCCACCCACCTTCCGCGCCTGGATGCACGCGCCCGTGTATTCGAGTGTATTCATGGCTGGAAGCTTTTGCGGAAAGAGCCTGGCCTGCACCTTACGGGCAATTTCCATTTCCTGAGCGGTGCGGCGATCCGCCTCCATTCGTTCCGCCATTTTTTCGGCGAGACTTATGTTCTCCAAAGCGATGCCGGCATGGGCCGCTACTGAATCGAGCAACTGCTTGTCCTCGCGGGAATAAGGTTCCTCGGAACGCCGCTGCCCGAGAACGAGCATGCCTATGAGGTTGTTGTCACGGCCGAGGATGGGTACCAGGCATTCGGGCGCGAGGGGCGCGAGTGCAGTTAGTTCTTCGGCGCGGGGGGAATCGGATGGCACCTCCCAAGCTTTCCCGCGGCGCGCGAGGTCGACGAACACCGGGGCGCTGACCGCGAGTGTTGCGAGGGTTGCGGGTTGGGTTTCGGAGATCGCGGCCAGGCGGCCATTGCCGGAATCCAGGTAACAGGCCAGGGTTTTCGGGTGCAGCGCTTGGTTCACGTGGTTCTCGAGGAGCATAGCCAGTTGGCGGCGGTCGCCCACCGTCCGGGTTTTCTCCGTGAGGTCGTGCAAAATGATACGAGAGTCATAAGCGCTGCGAAAGAAAGCCCGGTCGATGCGCATGGTTCCCCGCTTG
>JBEKWX010000139.1:0-8743 GCA_049512675.1 Terriglobales bacterium
AACCCGGTGACTGTGAACACTACGGGCGTGAACTCCTTCTGCTCGGTCGCGGATGCAGTAGTTCGCGAGATACCTGGGGGGGTAGCTGTTTCAACCTGCGCCGGAACCGAGACCCCGCTGCAATAAGCAAGTTTGGATTTGGCAAAGTACCTGGGGGAGGGTACCAGCCGGAGAAAGGCAGAGGAGAAATCCTCTGCATTCTTTTTTTGGCTATCTCGTCAAAAGCAAGCCGCCTGATGTCTGGGGCGGCTTCTCTTTTGCATCACGCGGAAGATGGGAGCGGTAATTTCGATTACACTAACGACGGGCTTAGGTGGTGGTTGCACTAAGGCCTTCATGCTCTGGAGTTCGTCTTCACGGCTGAGCACGCCCGGGTACGAGCTTGATCCTCTTCTCTGTTGCGTTCTCGACTGCTTTGCGGCTGTAAAGCAACGGGAAGTACTGGCCATTGCGCCACATCAGTGCCAAGTCCCGATAGTGCGGGCTACCTGGATCGCCAGATTGACCGGGGTAATTGACGGCCCTCGAATTGTCCCAATTCCCAACGTCGATCACCACGCGTACCGACGGACCACCCATCTGACGAAAATCGCTGACGCGGTACCCCGACTGATTGGGCACGAAGGCACCACCGTTCTTCTCGATTGGTCCAACGTTTATCTTGGCGCGAGTAGCATCATCGACAATGGCGGCGAAAGGGTGTTCGCTTAAGTTGTACTGTAACTTGCCCCAATTCCACTGTTTCGCGTCAGGGCCCTGCAGTTCTTCCATTTCTTCGTAGGCCGAACGAAGACTTGTCAGCAGCAGCCGGTTTCGTTTCTCGGCTGCATTCCTGCCAAAGCGCGTTTCGGGATGCTCCAGGGCGTCCAGCATCACTGCCGGATCGGGAGCGTCCATCGCGTCGGCCGCTCTCCGGCTGAGCACGGCACTCTTGAAGTCTCTCCCAAGATGCCGACTGAACCAAACCTCATGTAAAGCTGCTGCCGGCACGCCGGCGTCAACGCTGGCACTCCAGCTCGCAAGGATGCCGAGAGCAGCCTTGGTCTTGGGATCGTTGCTGGAAAGCGGTTTCAGCAGCGCAATCAGGCGCCGCGCCGGGATCGATACCAGGTCATTCTGTAGATTCATCGAGTCCTCAATGGAGAGCTTGTTCGCCTTGGACATGACTTCATCGATTCGCTGATGGCGCGAGCCGTTGGGCCATTCAAAGCCGAGTTTGCGCTCCTGGTACGGATAGTCAGCGGGAAGGTTCATCTCATTCGAGGTGGTGATGTAGCCCGAGGCGGGGTTGTACACCCGCGGCAATTGCTCGCCTTTCCAGCGCCCTGCCCACTCGAATCGTCCGTCGCCCGGCACCGGCAACAGTCCATCCCAATTGGGGCGAATGGGCGCCAGTCCTCCAGTCACCCATCCGATGTTGCCTTTCACATCGGCGTAAACGAGGTTCGAGGTCGGCGCGCCCCAATAGTCGATCGCCTGCTTGAACTGGTCGAAGTTCCTGGCACGCATGTAGCGTACCGAACCGTAATAGGGCGCCATGCCGGGCTCCAGCCAGGCGCTGCGCACGGCAAACGCACGCCCCTTCTCCTTCTCTATGTAGATTACCGGGCCATGCCTGGTGAACGTGAGGTCAGCCAACACGGGAGCTCGGCCTTTAACCTTGATCTCCTCCCGCACCACCCGGAATGGCTCCCAACCGCCCTGATACTTGTATTGGTTTGAGTTTGCCGGGTTCAGTTCGTAGATGTAGAGGTCCTCCTGGTCAATGGAGAAGATCGTGTAGCCGAAGGCGATCCAGTCGTTGTGGCCGAGCGAAACGCCAGGAAGCGCCGGCTCATTGGCGCCTATCACGTGCAGCGTCGGTGCATTGAGATCGGAAATGTAGCGCAAGCTCGGCTCCAAATACGCGCGATGCGGATCATTGGCCATGATGGCCCGTCCAGTAGCCGATTTCCAGGGCGCAATCACCCAGTTGTTGCTGCCTTCAAAATTCTCCGTGGGCGGCTCACTACCAGCTGTCTCGACTGCTGGAGCCGAGTCTGCACTCGCCGTAGCCTGGAGCGCCGCTGGTGTCAGGCGGACCTCCTGCGTCGCTAGCGTGAAGACTCTCAGAAGATCCCTTGGCAGGCACGGATCGATTCCCGGAGGCGCCTGCGGCTGCCACGGCGGTTGCAGCCTAAGTCGGACTTCATCCGACTTCAGGTCGGCGGCGCACATTACCCTTGATCTCGCCACTTCATTGTTGAGATTGCGTGTCAAACCATGGCTGCGGATACGGACAACATCATCGGCGCTCCACTTCGCCGGCGCGTAGTTGAGCCCTTTGAATTCCCAAGGGGTGCGGTCTGGATGGTGCGCCAACCAGTCTATATACGCGTTAACGCCGGCTGCAAAGCGTTCGGCAATCTGCTTCGCATCAGGACCGTATACGGCCCACTCCTTGTCCATGTCGCCGCGGTAAAGAAACAAGCGGGTGGCTTTGTCCTGCTCGACGAAAGCCGGCCCGAATACCTCTGACAATTGCCCCAGACCGCGCCGACGCCACAAATCGATTTGGAAGAGTCGATCGCGGGCTGCATTGAAGCCCTGGGCAAAAAACAGATCCGCCTCGTTCTTGGCATAGATGTGTGGCACGCCCCAGTGGTCGATCAGAATCTCAACCGGCTGTCGGAGATTTGGCAACGTTATGGTTTCGGACGGAACTGTGCTTTGCTGCCCGACGTGGGCCAGGACCGTAGCCACCCACAACGCCATTAGAAAAACACATATTGCGACGGCGAACGATCGAACGATGCGAGGCCGTTGCTGCAGGTGAGCTTTGACCATGGAGAGTCCTCACTTCACTCACGGAGCCTCGGGAGGTTGGAACTTCTGCGGATTGGATTGTACACCGCGTCGCTTCTCGCTTTGGCTGGCTCTGCCGTTGTGGTCGAATTACGGCAGTTCGGACGTTACGCGACCGCGAGGGCCTGTCTACTGGCCCTCGCAGGCCCGCATCGCCTTGACCGGCGTTTGCTTTGCAACTAGTATTCTTGCCGGTTCGCAAATCTATGGAATCCGTAATCGGGCAAACCGTCTCTCACTATGTCATAGCTCGCAGACTCGGCAGCGGCGGCATGGGTGTGGTGTATGAAGCTGAGGACACGCGCCTCGGACGTCATGTTGCCCTGAAGTTCTTGTCACAGGAATTAGCACAGGATGCACATTCACTGGAACGCTTTCAGCGCGAAGCTCGCGCGGCCTCGGCTCTCAATCACCCCAATATCTGCACCGTCTTCGCCATCGAACAGCATGAGCGGCAGCACTTTATTGTGATGGAGTTGCTGGAGGGGCGGTCGCTCGCGCTGATGATCGGTCAACACCCATTCGAAGTCGACCAACTGCTTAGCCTCGCCATCCAGATCGCTGACGCCTTGGAATCGGCACACGCGAAGGGCATCGTGCACCGCGACATCAAGCCCGCGAACATATTCGTCACCCCGCGAGGGCAAGTGAAGATTCTCGACTTCGGCCTGGCCAAGATGGAGATGCTGCGCCCCAAGGTCGAGTCCGGCGGCACCGCTTCGCAACTGGAAACCATGGGTCAGACCGAGAATCTCACCATACCCGGGACAGCCATGGGAACTGTGGCCTACATGTCGCCTGAGCAGGCGCGGGGCCAGTTGACCGACGCCCGAACGGACTTGTTCTCACTGGGAACGGTTCTCTATCAGATGGCGACCGGGCTTCTTCCTTTTCAGGGCGACACCTCTGCCGTGGTGTACGAAGCGATTCTCAACCGCGACCCGGCTCCTGTAGGCCAGGTGAATCCGGCTTTGCCGCCCGAGTTTGGTCGAATTGTAGAAAAGGCACTGGAAAAAGACAGGAACCTCCGATATCAGACCGCCACCGACTTTAAGACTGACCTCGTGCGCCTCAAGCGTGACATCGAATCCGGACAAAAACGTGCTGCCAACCTGGGCGAATCGCGTGGTGGCACCGGCAAACAAAGCGCGAAATCGGTCGCGGTCCTCTACTTCGAGAACCTCAGTGGGGCCAAGGAGGATGAGTACTTCCGCGACGGTATCACGGAAGATATCATCACCGAGCTTTCCAAGATCAAGGGCTTGAACATCTTTTCGCGTCCCACCGTGCTGGCCTACCGCGACAAGCAGGTCACCCCCGCACACATTGGACAGCAGCTGCGAGCGGCTTATGTCTTAGCGGGCAGTCTGCGCCGCTCGGGCAACCGTCTGCGCATCAATACGCAACTGGTGGACACCGGCACTGATTTTCCCATTTGGTCGGAGCGCTACGACCGGGAAATGAAGGACATCTTCGAGGTGCAGGACGAGATCGCCAGCAAGATCGCCCAAGCACTGCGGGTCACCCTGTCTCCGCAAGAGCAGGAGGCGATCGCAGCCAAACCAACCGACAATCTACAGGCATACGACCTCTACTTGCGGGGCAAGAGCTATGCTCGCCGCCTCCAGAGGCAGGATCTGGAATTCGCGCTTCAGATGTTCGAAAACGCAGTCATTTTGGACCCGAATTTTGCCCTCGCCTACGCCGCCATCGCCAACGCTTGCGCACAGAACCACTACAACTACGGGCGTGACCCCGTTTGGATGGAACGCGCCATGAAGGCATCGGAAACCGCCGTTGTCCTCCGTCCCGATTTGCCCGAGGTCCAGGTCGCCCAAGCTTGGATCCTCTACGCCAATGGCAAATACGATGAAGCAATAGCGGTTGTTCAGAAAGCGATCGACCGCAAGCGCGATTGCGAGGGAGCGTACTACATCCTGGGGCGCACTTTGTTTGCTTCCGGGCGCTACCAGGAGGTAGCAAACATTGTCGATGCCGCTGTGGAGGCAAGTGGCGACGATTACAACGTCTACGTTCCGATCATGAACGCTCTCGGAGCATTGGGAAAGGAAGAAGCCCTTCGCAATTTCCGGCAGCGGCGCGTCTCCGCGCTAGAACGACATCTCAATCAGGTGCCCGAAGACGCTCGCGCACGCATCCTTCTGGCCGGAGACTATGCCGAAATGAATCGGCTGGAGGAGGCGGTTCGCGAAACGAATCTCGCCATCACGCTTCGCCCAAACGAGGCCACCGTGCTGTACAACGCCGCCTGCGCCTTCTGCTCGATGAAGAAGAAGCCTGAGGCTTTGGAAGCCCTTCGCAAAGCTTGGGAAGCCGGTTTCAAGGACTCGGATTGGGCGCGTCGCGACCCCGACCTCGAGCTCCTGCACGGCGATCCCGAGTTCGAGCGACTCTATCCTGAAAAAGTCGCGTAGCCGCCGCTCAAGAGGTCCGCGTAACCGGTTACGGCCGCTGTGCGGCGAGCCCTCGAATCGCCAGCCCCGCCAGAACCACCACCGCTGCCAGCATCGCAATCCAAAGCACCGCCGGATGCCGTTCCGACCACGGGCGATCATCGGGACGCGGAGTGTAGGCAGGGTTGAGCGTTGTCGCGCCCAGAGTTGCTGGCACGGCGCCCGCTTCCTCATGGAAAATCTTGGCGTAGTCGTAAATTGGCGCGTCGAGTTTTGCGTCGCCGAAATACAACCGCAGCATAGATGCGCTTCCGGGCTCGAAGTAGAGACGGCGCTCGAACGATTGCGGGTGAACGGCGCCGATGCCAAGCGGCGCGTCGTCGCCATTTTCGACAATAATCGTCAGGCGTTTCGAGCAGAAGCCGCCCAAGCGCACGGCAAGCTCCTCCGCCACAACGTCGGTTCCGCCGCGGCGCGTGCGGAGGCGGCTCAGTTCCCCGCTGGCCACTTGCTCTCCGCGGTCGTCCTGAACGCTGACGGGACGGCGAAAATTCACATTCTGCGGAGCAACCTCGAAAGCAATGCGATCGAGCGGGACCTTCTCCGGCAGATCGCACTGCCAAAGGCTCTGGTGTGGCTTTGGCTCCAGCGGCCGGCACGAACCTATGGTCAGATAGAACGCCCGGTTTTCCTGCAGGTTCGAGACAGCAGCGCCCAACACCTGCTGCGGAGTAACTCCGCGGCCCAGCTTCACGTGCACGTAGCGGTAGCTCCAACTGGGTAGCTTGATGGTGAAGTTCGAACCCAACTTCTCGGCAGAAAAGTCATATAAGGTGTTGGGACTCGGCGCGACCGCTTTGCCACGCGGCGCGTCCCCGCCCGTGGCCCAGGCCTTGATGACAAAGTCTTTCGCGTTCAGGCGCAGCCGGATGTTGTCGTACTCGGGCACTCCCTGCATGTCGAGATCGAAATCAGTGTGCTCGCCGACGGCGGCAAGGTTCAGGATGCGCACCTCGCGTTCTTCACTGCTCGAGCCGGCGCGAGCCTCGTGCAATTTGTAGGGAACCTGCCGGCCGCCATCGTAGAGGCGCAAGTCGGCGAGGTCGGAGCGCGCATGCTCGAACACGTCGGCATCGACCACGAGGAAGGTCTGGCGAGTGGTTTCAGCAACGTGGATCTCGCGCAGAAAAGCAAAGTAGCGCGGGTCGGCCTCGGGCGCGACGGCAAAGGCCACGAGCGCAAGCATGAGCGCAGCAGCCGGCTTCAAGCGGTTCTCTCCCTCATCGCGGATCAGCCCCCGGCCTTGCAGCCGCGGCCTTGGACAGTTTCAGCCAGTCGCGCTGGTAGACGAATGAGATGGCAAGCAGAAGCACCCCGAGGACGATGAAGCTCACGATGCGATATCCGCGGTCAAGCTCGGACACGTCGAAGATAAAGACTTTGCCGATGGTGAGGGCAATCAGGACCAGGGCCTGCCAGCGCACAAAAGCCGAGCGGCGCCAGAAACCGGCAATCATGAGCATGGCGCCGTACGCCATCCACAAGGCGGAGTAAGTAAAGTCGCGCGCAATCTGGACGCTGCGAATGCGGGCATAATCGGCGGGGTTCCATCGCATTGGATGCGGCGTGGCCTGCGCCATCTGGCGCCAGTAGAAATCCGCCACCTCGCGGCTAAGGGCAATGAGCGCCAGCAGGTTGAGGACGACGGTTGCCACAGCGGACGCGGTTTGGCTCGCATCGTCGCCGCGCTTCCCGCCCGCCCACGCTACTCCGCCGAGCACGGCGATGGCGATGGCGTAGGTCATCATGCGCGTATTGAAAAGGAGAGTGGTGGTCGAGAAGTTATCGAAGACCAGAAGACGCGCCACGCCGAGTGCGAGGGCGGCCAGGGCAAAGGCATTCAGCAGATCGGAGCGGATGCGATCGCCAAGCCAGAGCAGAAAGCCCGCTTCGACCAACCATCCAATGGTGATCCAATGCGCATCCAGCCGGATCGGGATCGCAATAGTGACGAAAGCGATTGCGAGACCGAGATGCAGCAGGCGGATCGCCTGCTGTGCCGCTTCTCCGTAGTGCGGTGCGGCCAGCCGGCTGAGCCCGAGATAAACCGCGGCCAACCCCAGCGCAAACCAGGCTGTCGCTGTTTTATTCACCCCTTCATACATCGCATACACTTCCATGAAGTAAACACCGGCGTTTACCAGCGCGAGGAAAAGAGCGATGAGAGAAACTTTATTGGTTCCCTCCTCCTGCATTGCGGGACGCGCGACGAGCGGCCCCACCGCAAACATGGCAAAAAACAACGTGGCGAAACCGAGTGTCCACCCGAGCTCGGAACCGGCGTAGTACTCACCGTACCAGGCGATATAGAGCAGCAAAGTGCTGGCAAAACTGAGGACGAGCAGGCGCTGCCAGGCCTTGTACGTCACCAGCACCAGAGTCGCCGCGTCGAGAATGGCGACGTAGCCGAACAACTGAAGCTCGTGGTTCTCGCCCGTCGAAAGCAGCACGGGAGTGAGAAATCCACCGGCCAGCGCGAATGCTGCCAGTATCTCGGCGTCCTGCGCGAGAGCCAGAACGGCGGTGGCCGCGGTCACGGCCAGCATCGCGACGAACGCGACGCCTGCGGGCACCAGATGATAGAGCTGGAAGGCAGCCCACAGCGACAGATACAGCACGCCGATGCCGACCGCTTTCAGGGAGTAGGAAAAGACCCGGTAGTCTCGCCAGCGAAAGCTCTCACTCCAAACCACCACGGCGATGCCGGCCAGGAGGCCGATGGTGACGCGTCCGCTGGCTCCGATCCAGTTGTTGTCGAAGGCGAACTTGAGGAAATAGGAAACGCCAACTAATACCGCGGTGATGCCGATGCGGTTGAGCCAGTGCGATCCGATGCGGGATTCGAGATCAGCCTGCGCCAGCGGAGTCCGGGCCAGCGGAGTATGGGCCAGCGAAGTTTGGGGCGGAAGCGCTGCGTTCTCTAGTGGTGGGAATATCCGGTCTGTCGGCCTGACCGCTGGAGGAGTCTGCGGCGGAGCGGGCGTCTCGCTGGCGGGCTTTGGCGCAGCAGTTAACTTTGATTCAGCGGCAGATGCGGATTTTCCCTGGAGTGCGAGTTCCAGACGATAGACGCGGCTGGTGAGCTCGGCGACCTGCGCACGCAATAAGTCGAGTTCGCTCTGCGGGTGGTCCAAGCCGGCTCCTGACCTGATTCCCCCGCATTATCTACGAGAAGGATGTTTCGCGCAGTAATTTTTCGTCTGTGTTCTGCTTCCACACCTTCAGCCGTTCGACTGCACGGTTCATTTGGCTGGAGCGTAGAAATAATAGTCCGCGGTGTACGGGCTTTTTATTTCGGTGTCATGGTGGGAATCGTCGCATCCCTGGGCGGGCGGCTTACCGCCGTGAGTGTGAACGCGTTGAATGGTCGTCACTTTCGTGAGCAGGCCAACGCCGGAGTGAGTCACGGCATCCACCAGCAACCA
>JBEKWX010000140.1:0-9451 GCA_049512675.1 Terriglobales bacterium
CCCCATGAGATTTCTCCATCAGCTTTTTCGCAATCACATCCAGCGCCCGGCCCACTTCTTCGAGCACTACAGAAAACTTCTCGGTCAACACGGACTTCTTCGGATTGATCACCACGTCGACGAAACACGCGCCTTGCAGCACCGAACGCCGCAGCCGCACTGCTTCTCGCAGCCGCCGCTTGATCCGGTTCCGCGCGACCGCGCCGCCCAGCACACGGCCGACGGTGAATCCTACGCGGGCGCTTTTTCCCGGTAAAGCGTCCTCCTGTCGCAGATAGAAGACAGTCATGTGCGCGGAAAAGTGACGCCGGCCTTGCTTGTACACGCGATCGAAGTCGGAGTGCTTCAGCAGCCGCGCGGCGCGCGGAAAGCTTGCTCGCGCTTTCGCGGCGGGCTGCTCTCCATTCCGCTTCGGAGCGTTGGCCGTCACCAGCTCACAATCCTGCACAGTAATTATAGTTAATGATAATGACGGCCTTTGCTGTCCGTCGGGGGAAAACTACTCGCGGAAACCCGGTTTCACCGAGACGCGCTTGCGTCCCTTGGCCCGGCGGCGCGACAGCACCTTGGCCCCGCTCTTGGTCTTCATGCGAGTCCGGAAGCCGTGCTTCTTCGAGCGCTTGCGCCGGTTGGGTTGAAATGTACGTTTCGGCATCGAAAATCTTTGCTCCTGATTGCATCAGCTTACTTGAGGCAAACAGTGAGTATAAATGACGCTGACTCCTCCGGCAAACGCCCAAGCTCGCTACAATGACCCTGACCAAGATCCACTGGCCACTTCTTTCCAATGAATCTCGACGACACCATTGTTGCCATCGCTACCCCGCCGGGCCGGGGCGGCATCGGTTGTGGTTCGACTGGCCGGACCGGAAGCGCGAGCCATCGCTGCTCCCATGCTGCGCTTAAGTCGTGAGTGGGAACCGGGCCGAGCCATTCGCTGCGATCTCATCGAACCCTCCACTCACGCGGGGACAGACGCTGCCGAGCTTTGCTCGGCTGGACGGCCGAGGGCGGCCGTCCCTACGTGTTCGCTGGCGCAATCTGGCGCCCAGATCGACGAGGTTGTTGTTACCTACTTCGCCAAGCCTCACTCCTACACCACCGACGATATCGTTGAAATCTCGGCGCACGGGTCACCGGTCGTGCTGCGCCACATCGTTGAACTCTGTCTGGCTGGCGGCGCCCGTCTGGCCGAGCCGGGCGAATTCACTATGCGTGCCTTTCTCAACGGACGCCTCGACCTGACCCAAGCGGAAGCGGTCCGCGACCTGATCGAATCTCAAACCCTGTTTCAAGCCAAGGTCGCCTCGCAGCAACTCGACGGCGCACTCTCCAATCGCCTCAAGCCGATCAAGCAGAAGTTGGTTGACCTGATCGCCCTGCTCGAGGCTGGCATCGACTTTGCCGAGGACGATGTTTCTGTTGCCCCGGACGCCACCATCCTCGATCGCATCGCTCAGGTCAAAAGCCCGCTGCTACAACTTGCCTCCAGTTTTACTTACGGCAAAATCGTTCACCGGGGACTAACGCTCGCCATCGTGGGGCGACCTAACGTCGGCAAGTCGAGCTTGTTTAATTGCCTGGTCGAACGGGAGCGCGCCATCGTCACCGCCCAGCCCGGCACCACGCGCGACCTGGTGAGCGAAACCGTTGCCATCGGTGGAATTCCTGTGGAACTGGTGGACACGGCCGGCATTCGCCGCGCGCTCGACGAAGCCGAAAGCATCGGCATCAAGAAGTCGATGGAGGCGCTTGCCGACGCCGACTTAGTTCTGGTCGTAATGGACAGAACCCAGGCGCTCTCCGAAGAGGACTGCGAGTTACTAAGGCAGGTAGAAGGGCGGCCGACAATCGTTGTGGAAAACAAGTCCGACCTGCCGAGTTCAGGTGGGAATGATGGGCGCCTCGGCCGGGCAGAGCGCGACAGGGTTTTGCCGCAGCGCATCCCGACTTCCGCGCTCACCGGTGAAGGCATCCCGGTGCTGCGCGCCGCCATTCTGCAACACGTTGCCGGAGACGCCAGCAACCAACTGGAGAGCGGCTTTCTCACCAGCGTCCGCCATCAGAAGCTGGTTACCGACGCGCTAACCTCGCTCGAAGCGGCTAGCACTGCCGTCGCGGCTCGAGTACCTCACGAGATGCTCCTGCTTGATCTGTACGCGGCGCTGCGGCCTCTCGACGAAATTACCGGCGCCACCACCACCGACGACATCCTCAACCTGATCTTCGGCAGCTTCTGCATCGGAAAGTAAAGTGGCGCCCAGTGCCATCCAACGAAATGTAGAAATCAGGATTATTTCCTTGTAAATAATGGGACTCAGATTCAATCTCGCCTTTCAAGTGGCGCTGGGGTATATTCTTTGTTCACTGGATCCTTAATATCTAATTGGGATGTGGTTCGGAGTCTGCGACAGCGGTCTTTGGACGATCTGGGATAGCAGCAAAAGGTTGAGAAGAAGCGCTCGTGACCGGGCTAGGGGTAAGCATCCTGAAATACTCTTTTGTTCTAATCGCTACAGTTTTGCTTGTCGCTGCGGCTTCCTCTGCTCAAGACATTGATCCTACGGACCTCGGAGCACTGCAGTGGCGACTCATCGGTTCGTTCCGTGGGGGCCGAGTGACTGCGGTCGCCGGTGCCCCCGACAATCCTAACGTCTATTACTTCGGCACACCCGGCGGGGGTATCTGGAAGACTACTGACGCCGGCCAGGTCTGGGCGCCGATCTTCGATAAGGAACGCATTCCTTCGATCGGTGCTCTCGCCGTCGCTCCTTCGGATTCCAAAACAATCTACGCTGGCACGGGCGAGCAAACCCCCGGCAAAGGCATATATAAATCCGCCGACGAAGGCAATACCTGGACCCACGCTGGTCTTGAAAATACCCGCTTTATCCAATCCGTCATCATCAATCCGCAGAATCCTGACGTTGTTATCGTCGGGGCCAACTCCATAGGCGTGAGCGCCTTCTCGCGCCCTGCGCCAACGAAAACGTTTTCGACCGCGCGAGGCGTCTTCCAATCGGCTGATGGCGGAAAGACGTGGAAGCAAACCCTCAGTAATGATGAAACGGCCGGTGTCTTCGACCTTGCCGTCGACCCTAATAACTGGCGCACCTTCTACGCATCGCTTTACGTTCCTGCTTCAGGACCGATTCCCTCTGCCGACGAAAAAGGCGGCAGAAAAGCCAATTCTTTGATTTACAAATCCGTCGACGGAGGGTCCACATGGAATCCGCTCGTCTCGAAAGGTCTGCCCGAAAAAGACCGGGGTCGCCTTGGCATCAGCGTCGCACCCGGCAGCCACGGGCGACGCCTCTACGCCATAATGGAACAGGTTTTTTACCGCTCCGATGATGCTGGCGCAACGTGGACAGAATCGACCAAAGATCCGCGTATTGTAGGCAACGAATACTTCAGTCGAATCTTCGTGGACACCAAAAACCCCGACATCCTTTACGTGGCTCAGACCTCGCTCTATCGCTCCATCGACGGCGGCCACACCTTCGCCGCTTATGTCGGGGCGCCTTCTGGTGATGATTTCCACGTTCTCTGGATCGACGCGAAGGACTCAACCCGCCTGCTTCTTGGCGTCGATCAAGGCGCAATTCTCAGCGTAGATGCCGGCAAAACGTGGAGCTCCTGGTACAACCAGCCAACGGGCCAGTTTTACCATGTCATTACCGACCACTCCTTTCCTTACCGTGCCTACGCTGCCCAGCAAGACAGTGGCACGCAATCCGTGCCAAGTCGCAGTGATAATGGCGAGATTACCCCGCAGGATGTCACCTCAGTGGGCGGCTTCGAGTTCTGCTTCATTGCGCCCGACCCTCTCCACCCCGACTGGATCTATTCCGGCGGCTGGTACGAGTCGGTCGTCCGTTACGACCGCGTGTCCGGCCAGACCGCTACTGTTTTTGAGAAAGGAGACAAGTACCGAGCCGCCCAGATGCCGCCGTTATTTTTCTCCCCACACGATCCGAACACTCTCCTTCTGGGCACACAGTATGTGCTGAAGAGCACGGACCAGGGACAGACCTGGCAGTCCATCAGCCCGGATCTTACTGAGTGGGACAATGTCGACCTATCTGAAACCGATCCCGACAAACCTCGTCCCCCGGCTATCCAAGCCCTAGCCGTTTCCACAGTTGACGTTGCCGAGATGTGGGCCGCAACCACCAATCGGATCGTCCAACTAACTCGAGACGGCGGCGCACATTGGCAAAAGGTCACCCCGCCCGGACTCGCCGCGCCATTCCGACTCCTCTACGTTGAGCCTTCGCACCATGACGCCGCTACGGCCTACCTGACTGTTGGTCCCGGTCGCGAAGCCGTCCCTCCTAAAATCCTCCGCACTCGCGACTTTGGTGCGACTTGGCAACCAATTATCGATGGCCTGCCCGCAGACGAAAGTGTCCGCGTAGTTCGAGAAGACCCTGTCCGCAAAGGCCTTCTTTTCGCTGGAACGGACTCCAGTGTTTTCCTTTCCTTCGACGATGGAGATCACTGGCATCCGCTCACGCTGAACCTTCCTGCTACGCCGGTTACCGACATCGAAATTCACGATGAGGATCTGGTCATCTCTACCTTTGGCCGTGGGCTCTGGATCCTCGACAATATCACCCCAATTCGCCAACTTACGCCCGAGGTGCTTGCTTCCGCAGTTCACCTTTTTGTGCCCGCCACGGCGCTCCGCGTCCGCTGGGACACCTACCAGGACACGCCCCTGCCCAGCGAGACGCCCGCTGGCAAGAATCCTCCGGATGGCATCAGCCTCGATTACTACTTGAGCGTTTCGCTCGCGGATGAGCCGTCGATTACGATTCGGGACGCCACCGGCAAAATTGTCCGCAAGTTCACCGGAGCCTCGCGCGAACCCGACCTCCCTTTGCCCAACGTTCCTGAGTATTGGTTTGCCACTCCTCCGTCAGTGGATAAAACGCGCGGTCTGCATCGCTTTGTCTGGGATTTACGATACGAGGCACCGCAGATTCTGCCCGCTTCCTATTTCGGTCCCATTATTAAATACACCGAATACACGTTGGCTGACCACGCGATTCCCCACGAAACGCCGCGACAGCAACCCCCAGGCCCGCTGGTCGTCCCAGGCGTGTATACCGTCGAATTCAGCGCTGGCGGCCACACGGTCCAGCAGCCGCTAACGGTGAAACTCGACCCTCGCGTCCCCGCCACCCAAGCGGATCTCGAAGCTCAGCTGGAGCTCGCGCGCCGAATCCTGGGCGGAATGGAAGCTTCCTACAACGAATTCCAAAAACTGAAACCCCTGACGGAGGCGATCGAAGAACGGAAGAAACAAAAGTCGCCGAACGCAGCCGACAACACAGCCGACATTGAGAAGCAGATCAAAGCAGTCGAGGACGGCACCAGGACCGCACCCGGGTTGGGACGAATCAACCGTGACCTTACCCGTCTCCTGGACGGCGTAGAGGCCGCCGACCAGCGACCCACTGACCCGCAAATCCAAGCTGTGAACCAGGTATGTGATTCCCTGGTCAAAGTCATGACTCTTTGGGCAACACTCAACGAGAATCTTCGAAAGCAGAACCCACTTAACCTGCCAATCACGACAGATTTGTCCATGGCAAACTGTACTCAATGAAAACAGCAGCGGCCACCTAAGTGAGAGGCTTCTGGCCGAGAGTCGGGATTATCTCGTGGTCTCCTCACCCCATCGGGCGGCTAAGATCTGGGGATCGCAACGGTCGCAACAAAGCAGCAATTCAGGCTGGACGACAGAAGATTGACGCGGGTTTCGAGCGTGGATCGGCAGTCGTGAACGGGTGAGCCCGCTTTTCCAAGAATGGATCTTTATTCCGAAAACACATTATCAATCTTTCTGATGATTCGCTCGGCCCACTGCACAGCGGCGGCAACCACGGCGGCGGCAACCACAGGGCGGGTGTACCGCACGTTCGAATTTTCACATCCCCGTAATCATCAACGGGTAGAATTCACCGCATCGGAACTTCTGCGCGAAATCGACGTGGGGGTAAACATGACCATGACTATGACGGTCGTTCGTTGCCCTTACTGCCTCTCAGACGACGAATTCAGGCCGATGGTAGCAGTTGGGGACGGGCGGTTTGCCTGCGGCAAATGTGGACATTTGGCAATCCCCAGAGACGAGACCTTCAGGTGCGCTTGCCGGAAGTGCTTTGAGCTTCGGGCACTCGATTCCCGCCGATGTGGATAGACCTGATCGCATGCCCCGCTGCTCGCGACCAAAAAGGAAATAGGCCGCGAGTTTCCTGTTGCCAGTCAGTCCCGCAGCCAAACAACTCAGAGAGTTGTCAGGCCTATGGTACATCGCCTGGTTACATCAACAATCCGCTAATCATTCGTGGAGCGGCAGCTTGAACAAGTTGTCCGCAAACAACCGAATAGAGCCAGCCCTGTTGTCTGGTAGATTGCCTAGCGTTGCGGCATCCTGTGTTCGGCAGTCAAAAGCTTTCCGCTTTCACCAGCAGGCAGGTTATGTCATCGTGCTGCGGGGTCGCGCCAACGAAGAGATCCAGATTGGCCATGAGGCGGTCGAGTAATTTCTGGGGAGTGTCGGACACGCCGGCCTCCAGTGCGCTGAGTAACCGCGGCTCGTCGAACTCCTCGTCGCCGGCGTTGACCGCTTCCACCAAGCCGTCGGTAAAAATGATGAGCCAATCGCCGGGCGCAAGCGTGACGCTTGCCGACTCGTACTTCGCTTCCGGCTGAATGCCGAGAGGCAATCCACCTACATCGAGACGCTCGATCGATCCGTTGGCGCGGCGCAGGATCGGGTTGTTGTGACCAGCATTGATGTAGTGGAAGACGCGACGGGCGGCGTCGTACTCCGCGAGAACCGCGGTGGTAAAGCGCAATCCGCCCTGGCTGTTGGAACAGGCGTACTTGTTCATGTTGGCCACCAGCTCAGGCAGGGCGACCTGCGCAGTCGAGAGCGTCTTGAGGCTCGCCTGGAAAGTAGCCATCAGCATGGCTGCGGGAATGCTCTTGCCAGCGACATCGGCCACGACGAACACCACGCGATTCTCTTCGTTCGTCTGGTCGGGCCGTGGAAACACGTCGTAGTAGTCCCCTGCGACGGTGTTTGCGGGCTGGGTGGCATAGGCAACCGAGATTCCGGGAATCTGCGGCGGAGCGCCAGGCAGCAGCCAGGTCTGGATTTCGCGGGCAATCTGCAAATCGCGTTTCATCGCGACCCGGTCGGCAATCTCCAGTATGAGGAGGAGAAAGAGAAGCAGCCCACCCCAGAATTGGAAGTTGAACTGGATGACGTGATAACCACCGCACAGCAGGATCAGCGCCACCAGCAGCAGCATGCGGCGGGCGGGCGAGAGTTTTTCTAGAACTGCCCAGGAGACTTCCCTGATGACATGCAGACGGTGGCCGCGCGTGAGACCCTCTCGCCTTTTGGCGGTTACGTCGCGCGAATAGAGGCGGTAGCTGGTGCGCCCTTCGGTTTTGAACTGCGACCAGAGCTGGGTCAGCTTCAGCCCTTCGGTGAGCCGCTGCCAGAACCGGCGCAGCCGCCCTCTGAGGGGGGCGTGTTTCGTGGAAGGGGATTCAGCTTGTGGGGAAGTTGCCATTGGGAGGCTCTTGCGATTATAGAGGAAGGCCGGAGTTGAGATTTTCTCTTAGAACAGCGCAAACTGTTCGTCAAAAGCCTGCACCGGCCACTCTTTTTTCCGAACCTGTTCACCCGAACTGAACGCGCCACCTCGCTATGGATTGTTGGCGCAAAATCCCGATAGCACTCAAAACCCCGGTCACAAGGTCAATGAGTGCAACCGCCTTGGTTTCGTAAGTTGCCCGCAGCCGCTCTGCGTTCCTATGCGCTCGGGATGTAGTCGCAGATGAGAACTGTCAGATCGTCGTCCTGCGAAGCGGACCATTGCTGGACAGCGGAGATGATCCGATCCGAGGCAGCGGACGGCGCAAGTTCAGCCGTTTGCCGCAGCACGGCGGACAGAGCGTTTTGCCCGAAGAAGTCTCCCTTGGCGTTGGCGGCATCGACGAGGCCGTCGGTGTAAAGCAGGAAGCGATCACCCGGTTCCAGCGGATGGACCGCGTTGGCGAAGGTGGCAAAGTCGAAGGCCGCGAGGATCAAACCATTCTCGATGATTTCGAGCACTTTCCCGTCACGCAGGAGGAGCATGGGCGGATGCCCCGCTGCCGAGTAACGAAGCTCCCGCGATTGCGAGTCGAGGTGAACGTAGGCCGCGGTTACGAACTGGTCCTGAGTATTGCCGCAGAGAACGGCGTTCATTCCCGCCAGCAATCGAGCGGGATCGGCGGCGTTGGCGCGCTGCGCCGTAGCCGCGACCTTCACCATCGAAGCAATGAGCGCGGCCGGGACGCCGTGGCCGGAGACGTCAGCTATAAGAAGTCCGGCTTGCGACCGGCTTGCGTGTCGTCGGCCACGATGAAGTCGTAGAAATCTCCCGCAACGGAAGTCATGGGTACATAGCGCGCCGTAACGCGGAAGTTGGCGGAGTCGGGGAATGCGGCTGGCAAAATCGACAACTGTATCTGCTTGGCTACCTCCAGTTCCTTCTGAATCTTACTGAGCTGCAGGTCCCGCTCCAGGGTCTGGCGCGCGGCCACGTATCCGAGAGTCCCCAGAAGCACCACAAAACCAATTGGCTCTACGTTGGGCAACCTTAGCCCAAGCGCACTCCGGATGTTCTCCCACAAAACGAAGGCCACAAAAATCAGCAGGCCGGGGCGGATCACCAGAAAATCCTGATTATCCGAACTCCTGCCTATGGACCGTGCGAACACAATGATTAGAGCTGCGATGACCGCGACATTAGCGATTTGGTAAAAGATGCGGTGCGGCCCGAAGGCGGCCGTCGCCAGCGCTAAAGAGCCCAGCACGATTCCCAGCGCGTAGCTCAAGATCGTGGCTTGGCGGCGGAGGAGCCCGGCGGCTTTGAAAAACAAGAATGCGGGAATTGCGACGGTGAAGTTGAGCGCGGCGCTGAGTCTTGGGTAAAGCGACGAGCCCTGCATGGTCAGCCCCATCAGGTTTGACACCATCCACATGCGCAGGCCATACAGAACGGCAAAGAGGGCAAAGTAAATCAATACAGGATCGAGCTTGCGGCGGATGGCGGAAAACGCAGCCGCGACGAGTCCCACTGCGACGATCGCGGCCGCCGAGAAAAAGAAAGGGAGCATCGCGATGAAAGGCCTGCAAGACCTGGTCTGCAGTCATCTCGGGAGAGGGAGCATACACGAGAGAGGATGTTAAATCATTTTCGCTCCCCCGGGAGCTAAGGCCCGGGTCTCGTGGCCGATGGTTGGCGAAACATCCCGTGGGTGTTGAAAAAGTACGTCAGCGGAACGGCTTTTTCGGCTGCGAGTGCCGCTGCCAAGTTTTTCTTCTCTCTGTTCGGCTAAGCGGTGGCTGGCAGAACCGGTGTTGTCGGCTGGCTGA
>JBEKWX010000141.1:0-8720 GCA_049512675.1 Terriglobales bacterium
CACGTAATAGGTGGGCAGCATGGAGGAGTCGCCGAAAGGCTCTTCGAGCGAAGTGGTGAGATGCTCGACGGTCTGGACGACGTCGGGCTCAAGGATCATCTCGTGATGATCGGTGCCGAATTGTTTGGCGACGATGCGAGCGTATTGGGCTTCGTTGAAATCGTCTTTCTTGAAACCGATGGAGAAAGTCTTTACCGGGCCGGAACTGGCGCGCGCCATCAGGGCCACGATGGTGGAGGAATCGGTGCCGCCGCTGAGAAAAGCGCCGAGAGGCACGTCGGAGATCAAGCGGATTTTGGTGGCCTCGAAGAGACGATGCTCTAATTCTTCGAGACACTCTTCTTCGCTCTTCGGCGCATGCGTGTTGTATTCGGGAAGATCCCAATACCTCCGGATTCGGATCTCGCCGTCCTGAAACTCGAGCAGGTGCCCGGGAGGGAGCTTATGAATTCCGGTGAAAGCGGTAATGGGATCGGGGACGTATCCGTAATAAAGATATTCGAGCAGGCCCTGGGAGTTGACTACGGCGAGTTCGGGAGCTACGGCGAGGATCGCTTTGATTTCGGAAGCGAAATAGAGATTTCCGTTGTGGAACGCGTAGTGAAGCGGCTTCTTGCCGAGGCGGTCGCGGGCGAGGGTCAATTTGCGCTTGGTCTTGTCGTAGATGGCGAGGGCGAACATGCCGCGCAGCTTCTTGACGCAGTCGGCGCCCATTTCTTCGTAGAGATGAATAATGACTTCGGTATCGGTGTTGGTGTAGAAACGATGACCGCGGCTTTCGAGCTCGGGGCGGAGTTCGGGAAAGTTGTAAATCTCGCCGTTGAAAACGATCCATGCGCCGCGGTCTTCGTTGAAGACGGGCTGATGGCCTCCGGAGAGATCGATGATGCTGAGGCGCCGCATGCCGAGGCCAGCGCCGTCGGCGACGTAAAGTCCCTCATCGTCGGGGCCGCGGTACACGATCTGCTCGCACATCTGGTGCACGAGAGCTTCGGTGATGTTGCTCTCGCGAGTTGTGCTCACCACGCCAGCGATTCCACACATGGTCTTTTCTATCCTTATTATCCTTTCAAGCTCACGGGGACAGAAATGGATTTCTCGGCCGACAGCGGCACGTCGGTAAGGCGTTTGAAGCGATAATCACGGTAGTCGCCGGGATTGCCCTCGCGGCCGTCACAGGCGGCGAGCAGGATGTTGGCCATCTCGCGCGCGGTGACGAAATGCAGCGTTTCTTTTCTGCCGGCCGCGCCGCCGACCAGTGCGGCAAGAAAGTTGCGGAAGCCGTCGCCGATTACTGCGTCCTTCTGGGTCGGGTTCATGCTGTGGCAAAACACTTTGATGAACAGCCAGTCGGGACGTCCGAGCACGCGGACTTGCGCCTGCTTCCAGAGAGACAGGCGGTGCATCGTCGGGGAATTGGCTCGGTTGATGGCGCCGTTTTCTAGCACGGGCCGGGCAGAACTTAAGGTGCGCCGGAAATCGGTTACGAGCGGACCTTGCACGATGAGAGGAAAAGTTTTGGGCGCGCGTCCGGCAACCAGATCGTGGCCCTGGCGGTGCGGTGCTGCCTGATCGAGCGGAAGAGCGCATTCGTAAACGGAATTCGTTTTTGCGATCTGCGCCGGATGCCAGATGCCGCTCGGCATGGTGAAATCGGCGTAGCAGCCGGTCTCGGCGAGAATCTGCATTTCCGAATCGACGCCGCAGAAGCGTCCGGCGGCGGAGTTGGCGAGCGCGAAATTTCCGTGCACAAAAGCGTAGGCGGGACGAGTGGAACCTGCTTCAACGGCCAGGCAGCGATGGCGGAAGGCCAGCCGGTCGCGGTATTCCGTGAGCAGTTGGCGAGTGTTTTCGACGGTGTCGGGATGCGAGGTTCCGTGGTGTAGCTGGACCTCAACTTCTCCCCAGCCGGCATGGCAGTGTTCGGCAAGCATCTCGAGCAAGCCCTCGTCGTACTGCTCGGCGGGATAGAAGTAGGTGTGGACAAGTGGGCGGCCATCGTGGTCTCGCCAGCCGTCGACGATTTTGGGATATTCGCGGGACCACCATTCCAGGCGGCGCTCCTGCTCGGAACGAGGGACACGCTTCTGGCCGTCTTCGGGATCGATGGCGGGTTCGAAATGATCGGCCAAGGCAAAGATCAGGTGCACGGGGCCGCGGACAGGCGAGTTCAGCGCGCGCCGGGTCGCGGACGGCAGGACCTTCATTGCGTAGGCGATTTTGTTTTCTAGACCCATTTGGAATCTGGACTTCGCTTATCCTCGATAGTCCGCCACCTAAAGGGGCGTCTGATTTCGAGGGACTTGCGGTATCGCTAAAGCGATACCCTGATACGAAGCTGGCATCGCTACTGCGATGCCCTGATACGAAACCAGCCAGCTAGTTTGCTCTTGCCGGTTTGCGGCCACGGACGGCTATGGAGATCTCGCCCACGCGCATGTCTTCCATGCCCATCGCTGCATACCATTTGAACACCTGCTCATAGGTGTGCTTGGACTGATACTTCGGAGAATACCAGTCGAACGTGTCGAGCATGCGGGCTTCCGGATCTTTCTGACGGTTCACCGGAAACAGGTGATGAACAATGCCCGCGGCTGGACGGCCTACAAGGAGCACTTGCTTCAAGCCCTGTTGCAAGTTGTAGAAGAACGGGACCGCAACTTTCAGAATGCGGTGCAGGGTCTCGGGCTTCATCTTGTGGGTATAGCGGCGCCAGACATCGCTGAAGCGGTACCACTTGTTGTATCCGCTGTAGAGCCAGACGGCAAGCAGACCGCCGGGTTTCAGAAATTTATCCAGCGCTTTGACGGCGGCTTCGCAATCGGGCGTGTGGTGGAGCACGCCGATGCTATAGATGACGTCGAAGCTTTCGGGAGCGAAAGGCATGGCGAAAACATCGGCCTGGAATGCGACGAAGTCGCGGCCGGCTAGATTCCTGGCGGCAACTTCAGCGGCGGCGCTGAGATCGATGCCGACCACGCGGGCTCCCCAGCGGGTCGCGACTTCGGCGAAGCGTCCCATGCCGCAACCGACGTCGAGGACCAGTTTGCCTTTGAGATCTTCGGGACGGAGCGCGGTCTTCATCAGGAAGTTCCGCTCGGATTCGCGAACCTCGTCTTTCTCACTGTCGAGCTGCGTCTTCTGATAAAGGTTCCACTGAAAACCGAAACTGGCGGCGTAGTGTTGGGCGTCAACAAAGCGCGCGATGCCCTGCGCGTTGGGATAGACATGCTTGCAAGCCGGACAGAGGAAGCCCGCGGCCTGATCGCTCGCAAGCTTCGAGCCGCAACTCAGGCAACGCAAAATTGCCTGCAGGTCAGCGGACAGGGGAGACTGCACCGGTAGTTCCGCGGTCGGCATAAACCTCCAGGAAGTGGCGCGGCTTTTTCGGCAGCGGTGGCGCCGTGCCGGGTTCTTGTTCTTGCTCTTTGATCGTCCACAACAACGCTGACGTAAAGGCGACGGCAAAATAAGGGAAGAACTGGTAGGCTTCGGGCGCAAACAGCGCACCCACCACGAAGCCGACCAGCGAACTTTGCAAAGCTCCGACGAACAAAACGATGTCGGGATCGAGATTTTTCGTTTGTCGCAGGACTTTCAGATTCTTGAAACCGCGCCAGAAAAACATGAGGTAGAGAATCAGCACGGCGATGCCGCCTTCGGCGCAGACCTGAAGGTAGGTCATGTGCACGTCGTGCCAGATGAGCGACCAGGTGGGGAAGTTGCGAACGCCAATGCCAAGGATGGGATAGGTTTCGATGGCCTCGACGGCGCGCACCATGAGGTACTTGCGATCCTGGTAGGAGCCGTAGGCGGATTCCTCGGTCGCGCTGTTGCCCGACAGTGCGGCAAAGCGATCGAAGAGTTTTCCGCCGAAGGCGCCCATCACCACGGCGCCGACGAGGAAAGTGGCCACGATCAAGTAAGAACGCTTCCCCTTGATGGCGAAGAAGTAGAGGGTAACACCGCCGGAGATGACGAGATCGATGAAACCGGCCCGGGATGCGGTCATAAAAATGGCGACCAACATCACCAGCATTCCGAAGAGCCAGCACGCTTTGATGACGGCATTCCTGGCGGTGACCATGAAGGCCAGCGCGAACGGCAGCGATAACACGATGGCGAATGCGAGATCGTTCGGGTTCGAATAGATGCCACCCAACACAGCTTCAAGGCGGGGCACGTCGTGACCCTTGACGAGCGCGACGGCACAGGCGACGACCACCGAAAATGCCTGGATAAAGATGATTCGCCGCAAGCGGTCGAAGGTGGTTACCAACAGGAAAACCAGCACCCAGGCGATGTAGATCTTGGAAAAATCCATGGTGCGCATCAAAGCGCCGCCCCTCCACACGGGAGACAGAAATGCTCCAAGGTAGAGAAGGCCGATCATGATCAGGAGGAGTTTCGACTCCTTGGGCAAATCTTTAATTGTGCGTTTGGTTTTGCCCAGGGCGGTGAACAGACCCCACATGGCCAGGATGGCGGTGATCTTGGCGAGCGGAAAATATTTGAGACCGGGAACCCAATCTTCCGGGCGGGCGCAATAGACCACGAAAAAACCGCTGAGCCAGAAGAACGCATTCTTGGTCGGGTCCGCGGCACGGAAGGATGTGCGCCTTCTCGAGACTTCCGCCGGTACTACATTGCCGCTGCCGTTATCACTGATGGCCACAAATTCCTCTGTTTCTTCTAAGCTTTAGTTTCCCCTTAAGCGCGCTGGAACCGCGCGCACTCAGTAATCATCGTTCCGCAAACCCGGTTCAGCGAACCCACACTGCCTTTCTGCCGGTGACAAAGTTGATGAAGGCAACCAGGGCGGCGGAATTGAGAACAACGAAAGTGCGGGCGAGATCGGCAATGCGCGAGAGCGGTCCGATCTTGACGCCCGCAAGACCGGCCACGCTGAGCGCGTAAAACGCAAGCTGCGCCCCGAGCGCCGCGCGATAGAGCGGCTGGGGCAGGAACAGGGAGGCGATCAGAAGCGCCAGCAAGGCGAAGGGCACGGCCAGTCGTGAGAGCTTGTGGCTGACGAATTCAAATCGAATCGCGTTTTCCGAACTCAACAGCCAGGGAGCAAGTTGCAGGAGCTGATAGTTGCCGCTCAGGGTGCGGACCTTGCGGGAGAATTCACGGCCTTCGCCCAGGTCGGGCGAGTCCCAGGCGCGGGCGCGGGCGTCAAAGATCACGCGAAATCCCTGGCGCACGATCTGCATGGGCCAGAGGACGTCGTCGAGGATGGTGCCCTCGGGCAATGGCGCCGCGTCGAGCAAGCTGCGGCGGGCACAGTAGATGGCACCGGTGGCGCCGGCGACGGAACCGGAGGCGGACTCCAGTTCGCGAATTTTCTTTTCGATGCGCCAGTACAACCCCATTCCCTTCCCTGTCTCTCCGCTGGTGGGATCACCCAGCATCAATTCGCCGCTGGCGGCACCGACATCGAGGTCGGTGAAATTCTCGATCAGCAAACGCAGGGCGCCGGATTCGATCTGCTGGCGCGCGTCGGTAAACAGCAGCACCTCCCCGGTCGCCAGTTCGATGGCATCGTTGAGGCCAGCGGATTTGCCCTGGGATATGGGTTTTAGCAGAGTTAGAACTCTGGTTCGGGCGCCGGTTTGCAAACTGGAATCGCGTGCATAATCGGCGAGGATGGCGGGCGTGCGATCGCTGGAACCGTCGGAGACGACGACGACATCGAGCTTCGCCTGGGGATAATCGAGCGTCAACAGGTTTTCGAGCTTGCGAGCGATCACGGCTTCCTCATTGCGCACGACCATCACGGCGGAGACCGCGGGGGCAGCGGTGCTCTCGACAAAACCACGGCGCACTGGACGCGGCGACCATCGGCTGCGCAGCCACAACCATGCCGGATAGCCCAGGTAGGAGTAGCCGATGAGCGCGGCCGCGATCCAGAAGACGTATTTCATCTTCATCATTGTTGCGGTCATTACTGTGCCCCTCGGCCCAACAGAACGGTCTTGACCGTCTGGAACATGATCAGCAGATCCAGACCGATGGAAGCATTCTTCATGTAGAACAGGTCGTACTGCAGTTTTTCGCGCGCATCTTGGACAGTGCTGCCGTACTTGTACCTGACCTGCGCCCATCCGGTGAGGCCCGGCCGCACCATGTGGCGCACGCCGTAATAGGGAATCTCTTTGCAGAACAACTCGATGATTTCCGGCCGCTCGGGACGCGGGCCGACGAATGCCATGTCGCCCCTGAGCACGCACCACAACTGGGGAATTTCATCGAGGCGCGAGGTGCGGAGAAACTTGCCGACGCGGGTCACGCGAGGGTCGTTATCGCCCGCCCATTGCGGACCGTTCGCACTCTCGGCGTCATGGCGCATGGTGCGGAACTTCACGACCTTGAACAAGCGTCCGTCCTTGCCCACGCGCGTCTGGGTGTAGAAGAGGGGCCCCTTCGAATCGAGGCGGATGGCAAGGATGATGAACGGAATCAAGGGCAGGGCGAGGATGAGACCGATCAGCGAAATGATGACGGAGACGGCGCGGCGAACCATGATGAAAAGGGTGCTGCGGCGAAAGCCCAGGCCATACACCAGCCAACTGGGATAGAGATTCTCGACCTCGATCTTGCCGGAGATTTTTTCCAGCCACGAAGTGGCTTCCTCGATTTTGACTCCGTGCAGGCGCAGGTCCAGCAGTTCGTATATGGGGATGGTACCGCGGCGATCGTGATTTGGCTCTCCACCCATGGCGACGATGACGCGATGGACCTTGTGTCTATGAACGACTTCCATGAGGTGCGCCGCCACGGAATCGCGGGTGACCGCGCCTTCCATCTTGCCGGTCCAACTCACGATCTCGACGCCGAGTTCAGGATTCTGACGCAGGCCCTGCACCACACGCTGTGCCCGGGGGCCATTACCCAGGACGTAAACGCGCTCGACCAGAATGGGCAACTGAACGAGCCAGGTAAAACCGATCCGCCATCCGAAAAGGGCGAAGGTCAGGATGAGCAGGCCTACTGCCGAAGATCCGCTCCGATACGGAGAATGTTCAGGATGCATCCCCAGAAGGAGGCTGGGCCGGATGTAGCTCACGAAGGCCAGAGCAATGGCCACCACCCCCAGCACCAGGAGCAAGCGAAAGTAGAGTTCTCCCTTGGTGTTTAGACGAGCGGTATCGTAAAGGTCGAACCAGTGCGAACACAGTAATACCAGGGCAGTAAGTACGAGTATGTTGAGAAAGCCGCCCTCGACGTACAACACGAGGTAACAATCCTCGCGAAGTATGATCCAGGCCCCGAGCAGGAAAGAGGTCCAGACGATCAGGGCCTCCCCGATCAGCAGGACCAGAGTGCGGATTGGATAATAGACATTGAAGAGCCGGATCAACTTGGCCTCGGTTCATCTTCATATTAGACATCAGGTTTGGCTGTTCACAGCCTCGCCATAGTAATACTTCGAACGTACATGCTCCGCCGAGGCTCCGTTCAGCACAACTCCGAGCAGCAGCTTGTCGGGGAATTCTTCGCGAGCACGGCGAGCCAAGTCGGCGGGCGTGGCATTGGAGCGCACCACCATGAGAATGCCGTCGCAGCAACCGGCGACCAGCGTGGCATCTGAAACGGGGATCACGGGCGACGTGTCCATAATGATCCAGTCAAACAAGGGCTCGACGCGCTGCAGGAACAGCTTCAGACGGCCGTTGGCGAGCAGTTCAGGGGCGCTGGGAACGGCCCGGCCGGCGGGCATGAAGAACAGGTTTTCCATGGGCCCGCGTTGCAGGGCGGTGAACTCATCGCATTCGCCCAACAGGTATTCGGCTAATCCGGGCGATTGGGCGGCTCCGAGGTGGCGGTGCATGCCGGGGTTGCGCAGATCGGCGTCGATGACGAGGGCTCGGCGCCCGTGCTGCCGCACCATGACCTGGGCGAGATTGGCAGCCACGAAAGACTTGCCTTCTTTGGGAAGCGCGCTGGTTACCAGCAGGCGCTTCAGCGGCATCTTCTCGCGGATCTGGTAGAGACGGTTGCGCAGGGTGCGAAACTCTTCCGCCCCGACGCGACTGTCGTCTCCCTGAAAGAAGAGCATGGTGCGCGGATCCGGACTCCACTCGGTCTGGGGGCAGCGGGCGAGCAGCGATTCGTAATTCAACGCGGAGGCCATGGTTGGCATAGCGACGGCATTCGGCCGTTGCGGCGAAGGCGGCGAAGGTATAATTTCGCGCTGCTCTTCGGGTTGCGGGAAGGCCGGCGGTTGCTGGAAGACGGGCTCGACGTACGTCCCCGCAGAAGTTGCTCTTTCCTGCTCGGCGCGTTTCAAAGCGTCATGGATGCGGCTCATAGTTTCCTTTCCTTGGGGAGATCTTGCTGTTCGGACTGGCGCAGCCGGTCGGCCAGTGTTGCCAAGGTGCGCAAGGCTTCGACCAGATCAAACTTTTCGGATGATGGAGGAGCCGGTGCAATCATGGCGCCGGCGGCGTTGCCATCGGCCAGATCGAAATCGCGGGCGACGGAATCGACGACCTCGACAGAGACCGTCTTTCTTTGATCGACGAATGCGCTGACCAGGCAGTGCTCGCAGAGCAGGTTGATGATGCGTGGAATGCCCTGCGCGTAACGGAAAATGGCAACGGTGGCGTTGGAATCGAAGATCATCTCGCCGTTTGACCCCGCGATGCGCAGGCGCTGCGTGATATAGGACTTGGTTTCCTCGAGATTGAACGGATGAGTTTTGGCGCGCAGCGTCA